>NZ_FXBJ01000002.1:0-300000 GCF_900177385.1 Carnobacterium iners | reverse complement strand
TGGGCTAATCAGAAGTAAAAAAGACAATCATTATTCTGTTCAATTCAAGATAGATACGATAGAGTTGTATCTAACTACTGAGATATCCTATCAGCAGCTTGCATTGAAGCTCAAGATAAACAACCCATCCTTAATCGCTAATTGGGTAAGGGCATTTCATGCCGAAGGCATTGAAGGACTCTCAAAACCGAAGGGACGTCCGGCTAAAATGAAAAATAAAAACACTAACCAACTAAATAAAAACAGCCCTATTAAATCTACTGATAAAAATTCAGAACGGATCAAAGAGCTTGAGAATCAAGTATTATCTTTAGAAATTCAAAATGCTTTTTTAAAAGAATTGCGGAGTCTGCAGACCGAGGAAAACCAAAATCAAACGAACCAACTGCAAAAATTATCTACAGACTCCGAGAAAAATTCCAATTAAAAGATATCTTAATGACTATTGATTATCCTAAATCAACCTACATGTATTGGCAAAAACGTTTTAAACAGAAGGATCCAGATACAGAGTTAAAGCAACTTATATTAGAAATACGGGACCAACACAAAGATTACGGTTACCGTCGTATAAAGGCAGAATTAAGAAATCGTGGTTTCGTTGTAAATAAAAAGAGAATTCAACGCATTATGCAGGAACTAAACTTACAAGTTACTTCTTTTTCTCGTAAATCACGTAAGTATAGCTCCTACAAAGGAACGGTTGGAAAAGTTACTCCTAATCGTATCAGCCGCAGATTTGATACAACTATCCCCTATCAAAAGATAACGACGGATACAACAGAATTTAAGTATTACGAAAATGATCCATCTGGGAATCTGCAGATAAAAAAATTATACCTTGATCCTTTTATGGACATGTATAATAAGGAGATAGTCAGCTATAAAATCACAAAACAACCGAATGGTATCACTATTATGGAGGCTTTAGCCGATGCTATTAAAGCAACTGAAAAGTGTCCATTTAGACGAACTTTCCATTCTGATCAGGGTTGGGCATACCAAATGAAGGCCTACGGCGCTGAGCTGAGAAAAGATAATATATTCCAAAGTATGTCTAGAAAAGGGAATTGTCTTGATAATTCTCCAATAGAAAATTTCTTTGGACTACTAAAACAGGAAATGTATTATGGAAATGTTTTTCATAGTTATAGAGAGCTGGAACAAGAAATCATCAAATATATTCACTATTATAATCACGATCGCATAAAAGAGAAGTTAAATTGGATGAGCCCAGTTCATTATCGGGAACATCATTTCTCTCCTTCTCTAGTAGCTTAAAAGCAAAAAAATAGAGTAGATTTCTCTACTCTAAATAAAGTCCAACTTTTTGGGGTCACTATACATCAAAAGAAAGGGATGAGTCTTTTTCTTTTGTTTGTTTGAGGTTACTTAAAAGCAGTTGCTGTTCTTCTTTTGACCCGTCTTCTTTTACCGTTCCACTGTATTCATTCGTTTCTTTTTGTTGTTTGCTCGAGCTAGTTGCTTGAGAAGAAGATTCAGCTTCATTGCTTGCTGTTTGGCCACAACCCATTAGAGTTGAGCCGATAATCGACAGGGTTGTTGCGAATAATAGTTTTTTCATCTTAAATCAGTCCTTTTATTTATGTGTTGGTTCGTTATCACGCAAGACCTTTAAGGGTTCACCCCATGCAAGTAAACGATCCAATAATTTATTGAAAATCGTTTGATGGATCTCTTCCGGGATGAAATTATCTTCGGAATCGAAATCAGTCAAGATAGATAGCGCTAAACTCGTACTGATGACCGCAACGTGTAAACCACCTAAAACAAGACGTAAGACTTCTCCAGCACGAATGCCGCCTTGAGAACCGTAAGTAACGGATCCAGCAACTTTATTGCCGTATTCATGGCAAAGATAATCGATCGCATTTTTTAATGCTGAAGGAAGACCATGATTGTATTCGGGAACAACAAAAATAAAGCCATCAAGGGAGTTTATCTTTTCGGCCCAAGGAATGGCTTCAGGAGTTTGATAATCTTGACTATAAAGAGCAGCAATGGGTTCGTTGTACATGGGAAGATTATAATCAGCAATATCGACTACTTCATATAAAGCATCTTCACGTTTATCAGCCCACTTTTTAAGTTCCTCAGCGATTTTAAGACTCTTACGATTGGGACGGGTACTTCCAGTAATGATTCCAATTTTTAGCATAATCGTTCCTCCTTTTAGTGACTCTTTCTTTATTATACAGTAGTTTTATCTTTCTCTAAACCCAACTTACGTGATAATCAGTTAAGTTTCAATTAAAAGGGTTGAGTTAGTTATTATTTGATACTTTTCTTTTTTACCGACCACTATTTGATAAACGAGAAATTCTATTTATTTGCTAAGAAAATGCCATCATGAAAACTGATTTTTAATATTTGTGGTATGATAAGAGATGAAAAAAGTAACGTAAATTAGTTAGTCGGGAGCGAATAGGATGAACAAAGTCTATCCAGATGATAGTTTAGCATTGCATACGGATTTGTATCAAATCAATATGATGCAGACGTATTGGGAACAGGGAAAAGCAGATAATAACGCAATATTCGAATGTTACTTTAGAAGTAACCCTTTTGAAAGCGGGTATGCTGTTTTTGCAGGCTTAGAACGAGTGATATCGTATATTCAACAGTTAACTTTTTCAGAAACGGATATCCAGTACCTAAGAGAAGTTGGTCACTATCCTGAAGATTTTTTAGGGTATCTAAAAGACTTCAAGTTTAGAGGAACGATACGATCAATGGTTGAAGGAGAAGTTGTTTTTGCTAATGAGCCTATTATTCAAGTAGAAGGACCATTATTAGACTGCCAGTTTGTTGAGACAGCTATTTTAAATATCGTCAATTACCAGACATTGATTGCCACAAAAGCTTCCTTACTTAAATCAGTAGTGGGCAATGAATTAGTATTAGAATTTGGCTCAAGAAGAGCGCAAGAAATGGACGCGGCTATTTGGGGAACGAGAGCGGCTTATATTGGTGGTTGTGATGCAACGAGCAATGTTCGTGCAGCTAAAATCTTTGATATTCCGGCGAGTGGTACACACGCGCATTCACTTATTCAAGTCTATCGAGATGATTATAAAGCTTTTAAAGCCTACGCTACGACCCATAAAGATTGTGTCTTTTTAGTAGATACGTATGATACCTTAAAATCTGGTGTGCCAAATGCCATAAAAGTAGCAAAAGAAATGGGCGATAAAATTAATTTCTTAGGGATTCGTTTAGATAGCGGAGATATGGCTTATATTTCAAAAAAAGTTCGTCAACAATTAGACGAGGCAGGATTTCCAGAAGCTAAAATTTATGCGTCAAATGATTTAGATGAGAAAACGATTTTGAACTTAAAAATGCAAGGTGCTAAAATTGATGTCTGGGGAGTAGGAACAAAACTGATTACCGCTTATGATCAACCTGCTCTAGGTGCTGTTTACAAATTAGTTTCAATCGAAGATGAAAACGGAGAAATGGTTGATACTATGAAACTGTCAAGTAACGTAGAAAAAGTCTCCACACCCGGTAAAAAACAAGTTTGGCGGATTACAAGCAACAATGATGGGAAATCTGAAGGGGATTACATTACTCTTTGGGATGAAAAACCAGATCAAGAAAAAGAACTGTTTATGTTCCATCCTGTTCATACCTATATCAATAAGACCGTCACGAATTTCACAGCTCGCCCTTTATTGGTCGATATTTTTGTAAATGGCCAGTTGAGCTATAAGATGCCAACACTTGGGATGATTAAAATATATGCTGTGAAAAGTTTAAATTCATTATGGGAAGAGTATAAGCGTAATTTAAATCCAGAATCCTATCCGGTTGATTTATCACAAACGGCTTACGATCATAAAATGAATTCTATTAAAGCGATAAAAAAGCACATTGCAGAATAAAGTAGTTTGCTAGAGCTAAAAGAAGAGTCCTTTTTTAAGGGGCTTTTTTTGTCTTTATCATTTGTACGTGTAAAATAGTTCTCGAGAGGATATTATCTTTTTACTAGCAAAAATAAAGAAGGCATTCTATCATAAATGTATGCTTACGCGGCAAATACATAAATGGAAGAGGCCTTCTTATGGATAACATTATATCAAAATTATACGAAATAATAAAGGAATCAAGCGATTTAATTGCTACAGAAGAATCTATTCAGCTTTATATGTATGAAGTATTTACGGAATTATTAGGAGATATATTTATACACGTAAACCAAACGATTAAGGAACAAAAGCAACAAGAAGGATGGAAAGTAAAGCGAGAAGATTGGAAAACAGTCCAATTTATTTTTGGGCCTGTCCGTTACCGTCGTACTTTAATGGCAGATCAAGAGAATCAAAATCATTATCCATTAGATGAGTGGTTGGGGATTAGAAAATACCAACGTCATAGTCCACTCGTAGAAGTCAAAGTAGCAGAGTTAGCCAGTAAGTGTACCTATCGGGACACCGCTGAAACACTGAAAGAATGGACAGCAGTAGCGATGAGCCATCAAACAGTAGGCAGCCTCCTTAAACGAGTGGGAGAAGCACAAGCGCGTGAAGACGAAGAAATGGTGATTGAGCTAGAAGAGTCAGCAGCGTTACCAGAAGGAAAAAAAGTCGATTATTTCTATGCCGAAGCAGATGGTGTATTTGTCCGTGGGACAACAAAGAAAAAAAGTTTAGAGGTTCATCATGCACTTGTTTATGAAGGCTGGCAGAAAAATGGAAAGAGAGTCTCCTTGAAGGAGCCTAAAGCCATTATGACGACTAAAAAGACGGCTGGTTTTTGGGCAGAAGTACAAGCTTTTACAGCGACTCATTACGCGTTACAACACGCTCAAATCATTACCAATAGCGATGGTGGACCAGGCTATACCGCAGATAAATTCCAAGAAACTTTTTCGCAGTCGAATTATCCCGTGTTGAATCAATTAGACGCTTATCACATCTTTCAAGGCCTGAACCGTGCTTTTGGTGTACAAAGTAATCTCTTTAAACAGAACATTCATCAAGCGCTTAAAAAACATGATTTAGAGGCCCTAACGATCTGGTTGGACACTTATGAAAGTACCTTAGAAGAAACACAAGCAGTAGAAAAACTGACTAGTTTTCGAACTTATCTTTTAAGAAATTGGGATCGGATTTTTGATTGGCGAGAAAAAGTAGAACAAGTACCGAAGGATGCCAGAGGTTTAGGCGCAATGGAATCGAATCAACGCCATATTTCTTATCGGATGAAAAAACGTGGAATGCATTGGAGCGAAGTCGGTTGTGAAGCCATGGTGAAAGTGAAACAAGGGATCTTAAATCAAACGTTACGTGAAACATATCTTCACCAGCAAACTAGAAGTACAAGACAACAACGTAAGGTGAAACAAACCGTTCGTGTATCGTCTTTAATGCATCAAAAGACGCGTCAGTCAGTTGGGGCAAAGAAAGGAACGATTCCGTTGTATGCCCCTCATTCTTCAGCAATGGGGCAGTTAATTAAAAGTTTTCGATAATTCCTGTCTGTTTGGGGAAGGTTCCATTTTTTTGGAACGTTCTCCAAACAGATGGGCCAGCAAACGGCAAAGCCGTGCGGTAGCAGATAGGTGTACAAAAGTAGAACGCCAAACTAGCCTAGTAATAGGACGACCGAGAAAAACTTGACACAAACTATCATTTGAAAAAATAGAGCTGAAGATTGAACTATGATATACTGAAATAATAAAAAATACTTCGAAATGAGAGTGAAAAACAATGCAAAACTTGCAAAATAAAATCATTAAAGAGCTTTATGTTGCTCCTGAAATTGATGTCGTACTTGAAATTAGACGAAGTGTTGATTTTTTAAAAGCCTACATGCTTAGGTATCCTTTTTTAAAGGCATTGGTATTGGGGATTAGTGGTGGACAAGACTCAACACTTAGTGGAAAATTAGCTCAAATGGCGATGACAGAATTGCGTGAAGAAACGGGCGATGTAGCTTATCGTTTTATTGCCATTCGCTTGCCTTATGGGGAACAAGCAGATGAAAAAGATGCTATTGATGCCATAACCTTTATGGGCGCAGATGAGAGCGTACGAGTCAATATTAAATCAAGCGTTGATGCCATGGTTCAGGCTCTAGAAGAAACAGATATCTCGATAAGTGATTTCGTAAAAGGTAATGTTAAAGCTCGGCAACGGATGATTGCCCAATATGCTGTTGCGGGTATGTATCAAGGAGCAGTGATAGGAACAGATCATGCAGCTGAAGCAGTAACAGGGTTTTTTACTAAATTTGGTGACGGTGGTACAGATATTAATCCGCTAGTTCGTTTGAATAAAAGACAAGGAGGAGCCTTGTTGAAAGAATTAGGTGCACCAGAACACTTGTATGTTAAAGTTCCAACTGCTGATTTAGAAGAAAATAACCCAGGTTTACCAGATGAAGTAGCCTTAGGCGTTACGTATGAAGAAATTGATGATTACCTTGAAGGGAAAACGATTGACGACAAGGCTGCAAAACAAATAGAAGATTGGTATCTTAAAACGCAACACAAACGTCATTTACCGATTACACCTTTTGATGACTTTTGGAAATAAACACTATCTTTTTTTCGGATAGATAGGGGGAACGTCGTGATGATAGAACGGATTTCAATAGTTGTTCCTTGTTTTAACGAAGAAGCGGTCTTACCCTTTTTTTATGAAGAATTAGAGAGCATTCGGAAAAAGCTTGAGCAAGCAGACATCGAATACATTTTTATTGATGATGGCTCTAAAGACCAGACATTAGCAGTGATAAAAGAATTAGCTAAAAAAGATGAAAAACGAGTACGCTATTTATCATTTTCTAGAAATTTTGGCAAAGAAGCAGCATTTTATGCTGGATTGCAACACGCAACAGGCGATTACGTTGCAGTAATGGATGCAGATTTACAAGATCCCCCTGAATTATTGCCTGAGATGTTATCTTTATTAAGGACAAAGGCCTATGATTGTATTGGGACAAAACGGACTACACGAAATGGTGAGCCACTTCTGCGTTCTTTTTTTGCAAAACAATTTTATAAATGGATGAATCGAATATCAGAGACTGAATTTGTAGATGGCGCAAGAGATTATCGTTTAATGACGAGGAGAATGGTTGAAGCGGTTCTCTCCGTTAGTGAAGTTAATCGATTTTCAAAAGGCATCTTCAGTTGGGTCGGTTTTGAGACCTATTATCTACCTTATAAAAATAAAGAGCGCGTAGCAGGAGAAACATCTTGGTCTTTTTGGGGGTTAGTTAATTATTCATTAGATGCAGTGATTAACTTTTCTGATTTACCGTTAATGTTTGCTTCTTTTATTGGTATCTTTTCTTTTTTTATTTCGATATTGTTTCTAATTTTTATTGTTATACGATCATTGATTTTTGGTGACCCGACAGCAGGATGGCCATCACTCGTGACGATATTTTTAGCTATCGGAGGTCTTCAGTTGTTTTGTTTGGGAATAGTAGGTAAGTATTTAGGTAAAACCTATTTAGAAACGAAAAAACGACCACTGTATATTTTGAAAGAAACCAATCAAACGAATGAAGAAAATAATTAATGCAACCGGATAGTTCTAAAAAAGAGGAGGTTAGAAAAAATGAAAAAAGATTCTCGCTGGCAGTTGAATCAGACAAGGCGTTCTTCTTTGCATTCTAATCCTTTCAAACAAATAGTCAAAGAATTAAGTCAAACAATCGTCAGTGGATTCTTAGTAGCAGTTGTGGCTAACTTTTTATTGCAGGTTTTTCAAAATCAATTTAACCTAGAAGTAGCTTGGTTATTTATGGTGGAGTGGCACACGTCGTTGTTTCTCTTAGGAACGGGAGTCTTGATGATTCTTTATATCTGGTTCAGTTCTTTAATTGGAAATCGGCTTATTGCAGGGTTTCTATTAATTATCCTTTCAATGATATTGGGAATTATAACGCAACAAAAGATGCTGTTTCGTGAAGAACCAATGTATCCTTCTGATTTATCCATGATTACAAGCTTGCCGTCTATACTAAAAATGATGAACGGTAGACTGTCTGTCGTTATTTTTACTATTTTTTTAGTTCTTTCTTTGGGAGTATTTTGGTTTATCAAAAGAAACCGCAAAGAAAAAAAGCGGAAAATCCGTCAAAAACAAATGAAAGGACTACGAATAGGGTTATTTGTTTTGTCTAGTTTGTCTTTAGTTTATATCTATTCGTTTAATCACCCAGGAAATATAGTTAAAGCGGCTTATGATAATCATGCTTACTGGATTCCTTATAGTCAAAAAATGAATTATTACAATAATGGGTTTGTCGGAGGATTTTTATACAACTTAAATGTTAAGCCAATGGAAAAACCAGAAAGTTATACCACAGAAAAAGTTGACCAATTGCTAAAGAAGTATACAAAAAAAGCAACAGAAATAAATAGGACACGAAACAATCCATTAAAAGATACGAACGTCATCTATGTGATGAGTGAAAGTTTTTCAGATCCGACAAAATTAAAAGGGGTAGAGGTCTCTAGAGACCCGATGCCAATCCTTCGAGAACGAATGGAAAGACACAAAAGCGGAGAAGTTTTATCAGAAGGCTATGGCGGTGGAACAGCTAATATTGAATTTGAAGCTTTGACTGGTTTATCTATGGAGCCTTTTGCCCCGAATTTAAGTACGCCGTACACACAAATTCCTTCTTTGATGAATGATTTCCCTTCAGCTGTTTCTTATTTTAAAGAAGCGGGTTATTCTACTACGGCTATCCATCCGTACAATACGTCAATGTATAAGCGCAAACAGGTATATGAAGAGTTAGGCTTTGATCGGTTCCTAGACGAAGAGACAATGACTTATAATAAAACAGTAGCAAATAATCCTTATATCTCTGACGATGCGGCGTATCAAGAAATAGTAAAACAAATAAAAGCGACAAAAGAAACCGATTTTGTTCATTTAGTTTCGATGCAAAATCATATGCCTTATGCAAATTTTTATCCAGAAACAACGTTTACTGCTAAGGGAACAGCTGATGATAGTGAAGCAGCTCATTATTTCCAAGGATTAACCTACAGTGATGAGTCACTCGATTATTTTCTAACAGCATTAATCAAACAAAAAGAGGAAACAATTGTTGTTTTTTGGGGCGATCATTTACCAGGGTTTTATGGTGAAGAAGTGGTAGAGGCCAATGGAAGAGTAACGATGCACCAAACACCGTTACTGATTTTTTCTACTGAAAAAGAAAAACAAGAATCGATAGGAACGATTAGTCCAATCTACTTTATGAATCATGTCTTAGCGCTAGCTGACAGTCCGGTCTCGCCTTATTATGCTTTCCTAATGACGCTTGAAGCTAGTTTACCTGCATTTGAAAAAGGGACATATCTTGAAGCGGGAAAACAAGAAGCTAAGTTGAACAGGGAAGAATTATCTCAAGAAACAAACGATCTTCTCAAAGAGTATGATCTGCTCCAATACGACATTACTATTGGCAATAAGCAAAGTAAAAAGGCTGATTTTTTTCAAGTAAGTAAAGAGTATTGACATATGGTATAGACCATTTATAATAGTAAGAGAATAGAATAAAGGAGAGAATAGAATGAAAACAACTGTATTGATAAATGCAACAATTTATACTGGTAAAGAAGAAATTGAATCTGGGTTCATCCGCTATGGTAGAACGATTTTAGCCATTGGTGAAACGAAAGACTTTGAAGAAAAAGAAGAAGATACCATCGTCGACGTCTCAGGCAAAATAATTGTTCCTGGTTTCATTGATGTGCACAGTCATGGTGGCTACAGTTGGGATAGTATGGATGGCAATGCAGAAGAAATCAATCAAATGGTTCATAAAATGCAAAAAGAAGGGATTACCTCTTATTTTGCAACAACGATGACTCAATCCTATGAGAACATTGAACAGGCAATGGTAGCGATCAAGAAAGCTGCTGAAGTAAATCCTGTTATTCAGGGGATTCATCTTGAAGGACCTTTTGTATCGGTCGTCTTTAAAGGAGCTCAACCAGAAGAGTACATTGAAATTCCAGACGTAGAAATGATGCGCAAATGGAATGACTTGAGTGGTGGCAGAATTCGTTTAGTCACGTATGCACCTGAAACAAGTGATGCAACGGCCTTTGAAAAATACTGTATCGATAATAATATTGTCTTATCTGTTGGTCACAGTAATGCGACTCGTGCACAATTAATGGATTCTAAAGCTTCACACATTACTCATTTATATAATGCTCAAAGGGGCTTACATCACCGTGAACCAGGTGTTACGGGTCATGCCTTTTTAGCAAAATTGTACTCAGAGATGATAGTTGACGGGTACCACATTGCACCAGATATGGTTAATATTGCTTACCAAATTCTTGGAGCAGATCATATTGAGTTGATTACAGATTCAATGCGTGCCAAGGGCATGCCTGATGGCGAAAGCGAACTAGGCGGTCAAAAAGTGCTTGTTAAAGACAAACAAGCTCGACTAGTAGATGGTACATTAGCTGGAAGTGTCCTAGAGTTCCAAGATGCATTTAAAAATATGATGGCCTTTACGGATTGTGGAATTGCAGATGCGGTTAAGATGAGTTCTGTTAACCAAGCAAAAGAATTTGGCTTAACAAAAAAAGGTACACTTGAAATAGGAAAAGATGCAGATATGGTTCTTTTCAGTCAAGAGTTAGATCTTGAGGGAACAATTAGTTTTGGTGAAATAATTAAATAATAAGCAAAAGGTGGTTAAATGTGTGGAAACAATCATTGTGAAAAGTCCTATTGAAGGCGGCAAGAAAGCATTTGAATTAATTAAAGAAGGCATGCAACAAGATGCTAAAGTTTTAGGATTAGCAACTGGAAGCACACCAATAGCTTTATATAATGAAATGACTGAAAGCGACTTAGATTTTACAGCTATGACTGCTATTAATTTAGATGAGTACTTTGGCTTATCTGCAGACAATAACCAAAGCTACCATTATTTTATGCACGAACAACTTTTTGCAAAAAAACCGTTTAAAGAGACATTTGTTCCTGATGGCTTAGCAAACGAAGCAACTGAACCAGCTCGTTACGATAAGATTATTGAAGAGCATCCTATTGATATCCAAATATTAGGAATTGGAACAAATGGTCATATTGGTTTTAATGAACCAGGAACACCGTTTGATTCAACAACGCGTAAGGTAGCCTTAACTGAATCAACAATCGAATCAAATAAACGTAATTTTGAAACAGCAGAAGAAGTACCACGTTTTGCTTATTCAATGGGAATAAAAAGTATTTTATCTGCTAAAAAGATTATCTTAATGGCATTTGGTGAAGAAAAAGCAGAAGCCATTAAGAATACACTTAATGGTCCTATGACGACTGACGTACCTGCAAGTGCATTACAAAAGCACCCAAATGTAGTAGTCATTTTGGATGAAGCAGCAGCTAAATTACTTTAACGATAGGAGGGAAACAATGGGAAAGGAAACACCAATCTACATTCAAATTCACAATCAATTACGCAAGGATATTGAAGAAGGTGTCTGGGAAATTGGCGATCGGATTCCCTCTGAAAGAGATCTTGCCCTTAAATTCAATGTTAGTCGAATGACACTAAGACAGGCTGTTCAAACATTAGTAGATGAAGGGATTTTAGAACGAAAAGTAGGTTCTGGTACCTATGTATCTAGTAAAAAAGTTCAAGAATCAATGGCTGGAGTTGCTAGTTTTACAGATATCATGTTGTCGCAAGGCAAAACGCCAACAAGTAAGACGATTTCATACCACGTGAAGCCGGCTAGTTTAAGTGAAGCTGAAAAATTAAATTTACCTGAAGAAACGCTGGTTTTACGTATGGAACGAATTCGTTACGCAGATGGGGTTCCCATCTGCTTTGAAGTAGCGACGATTCCATACGACATCATCGGACATTTAACTAAAATAGAGATTACTCGTTCACTTTATAAAGCCTTAGAAAATGAAATAGGACTACATGTAGGGAAAGCAGAACAAACGATTTCAGCTATGCCTGCATCGGAAAAGATTGCTGATTATTTAGCGATTAAACGTGGCGATGCTATTTTAAGATTAAAACAAATTAGTTACACAACAGAAGGTAAGCCATTTGAATACGTTAGAACACAATATTCAGGTGAACGCTTTGAATTCTATCTTGAAAAAAATCAGTAATAAATGAAATGACAAAAAAGCCAATCAACAGATCTGTTGACTGGCTTTTTGCCGCTAAAGGAAAGACCGCTAACGAAGATTATCCGAACTAGAATCTAAATCAGTTGAATCCGTTTGAGTATCTTGCTCTAAACTTAAATGTGTTTGAAGTTCTTGCTGCAACTCAGCAAGTTTAACGTCATCCGTTTGCCAGACAAAGACATCTTGCCCATAGGAAGGGAAGTACTCGTAGGCTTCTTGGCCTTCTAGTTGCAAGGTTTCAACGTGGTCAGCAGCATTAGCGTAATTGGTTGCAATAGCCCATAAGTCGCGGCTACTAAAGTTTGTTTCAACATTTGGTCCGACTGCTCTAAAAATAGTACTGAAGTTGGTTAAACTTTTGAGTGAAATCGTTTCATCTATAATTTCATTAACGACTTCGCGTTGGCGCTTTTGTCTTCCCCAATCGCCTTGCGGGTCTTCATATCTCATTCGTGCATAGCCTAGAGCTTGATTGCCATTTAGTTCTTGGATACCTTTGTCAATATGAATGTTTCCTTCAACATCGTTAATATCTTGAACGTCAAACTCTAAAGGAGAGTTGACGGTAATGCCTTCCAAAGCATCAACTAACACAACAAGACCTTGCATATTGATTTGAGCATAATAATGGATTGGGATTTGTAAAAGATTTTCAACTGTTTCAACGGTTAGTGGAATACCGCCATACGCATAACTGGCATTAATTTTATCAATCTTTCCACTTGGTAAAGTAACGCGGGTATCACGAGGAATGGAAAGCAATCGGACATCATTAGTTTCTGGATTAATTGTAGCAACCATGATAGAATCAGAACGTCCCACATCCCCTGGTCGTTTATCAACACCTAGAAGTAAGACGGAGAAAGGGTCCTTATTCGTCAGTACAATTTTTTCATCAACATTCAAAGTAGTTTCAGGTAGTTTAGTTCCTTGAATAGTATTTAAAAAACTATTCGCTGAAAGTAAAAGATACGTTACATAGACAAAGCCTGCTAAGATGAACATAACTAAGAGGAGGATGATTGTTTTTTTTCGTTTTTTCGTCTTTATTTGCTCGTTTAAATGATTTAATGGCATAAATTATCTCCTATATCTATAAGGTTTTCTATTAGTGTAGTGGATTACCTGTTATAATGCAATTGTATTACCACGTTTAACTTTGTATAATTAAACTTAAATAGGAATTAGAGGTAGGTTTTTATTTTATGTATGATATGTTTATCGTTATTCTTACTTGTATAGCAACCGCCATTTTTTCTTTAATACTGACTCCTTTGGTCAGAAAATTTGCCTTGAAAATCAGAGCAGTTGATGAACCTGGTGAAAGAAGAGTAAATCTAAAAGAGGTTCCAACTTTAGGTGGATTAGCTATTTATATTTCTTTCTTTTTTTCTCTTTTCTTTCTATTGCCAATTCCTTTTTGGCAAGTTATGCCTATTTTTTTAGGAGCTACAGTTGTATTATTGACGGGTGTGATTGACGACTTAATAGAATTGACTCCAAAAATGAAAATGGTTGGGATAACTTTAGCAGCCTTGATTATTTATTTTGTGGCGGATATCAGATTAGATAGTATTACGCTCCCTTTTATAGGCATATGGACAATTGGTGTTTTTAGTTTACCCGTTACTGTAATTTGGATTTTAGCAATTACAAATGCAGTGAATCTAATCGATGGATTAGATGGACTAGCAACTGGTGTATCTATGATTGCTTTGACAACGATGGGAATTATTGGTTATTTTTTCTTAACCGTTGAAAATGCTGTAGTATCGATTATGATTTTTGTTCTAGTTGCTGCTTTAGCAGGGTTTTTACCTTATAATTTTTTTCCAGCTCGAATCTTTTTAGGAGATACAGGTGCACTATTTTTAGGATTTATGATTGCTGTCATGTCTTTGCAAGGCCTTAAGAATGCAACGTTGATTACATTGATTATTCCGGTTGTCATTTTGGGTATTCCGATCACAGACACAGTCTATGCTATGATTAGGCGCTACCTAAACAAAAAGCCCATATCAAGTGCTGATAAAATGCATTTACACCATCAAATGATGGCTTTAGGCCTAACTCATCGTCAAACAGTTCTAGCTATTTATTGTTTAGCAGCGATTTTTTCAGTTATTGCGCTAATGTATCCAGTCTCTACCTTGTGGGGATCAGTTTTCTTAACGATCGGCTCACTTTTTGGTTTGGAATTATTTGTTGAATCGATTGGATTAGTCGGTAAGGATAGTAAACCCTTTTTAAACAGGATAAGAAAGTTTGCAAAAAATCTAAATAAAAAAGAATAAAAAAACACCAAATGCTCTTTTAAAAAAAGAGCATTTGGTGTTTTTTATTAGTTGCTGTAATAATTAGATAAGCTATTTGTTTGGAAAGTATAGTCTGGTTCATCACGTTCATCAGTAGCGTCTAGTCCTAATGACACTCTTAATCGGTGACTAATAAAATCTAAACTATCTGGATAAACTTCGACCATGCTAGCACCATTTAACTCGAAATCAGTCCAATCAAAAACGTAACTTTCAAATTCATATTTTCCATCAAGTCCTGTTTGAGCAATACCTAACATATCTTTGAAGCGAATATCGGTCCGCATATTTTCACCAACAGCTGTAATCGCGTCAGAATATTTTGCGATTGACCCAACTTTTAAAGCTTTTTTAGTAATCGCCTGGATGAGCAATTGTTGCCTTTCTCCGCGCTTGACATCATTGTCAATTTTTCTGGTCCTAGCTAAAGCTAAAGCTTCTTCACCGTTAAGGGTTTGCAAACCTTTTTCAAGATAGATTTGATCCATCATTCCTTCTGCATTTTGTTCAGAGAATGTAATGGGAACATCTACTTCTATGCCACCTAACGCATCAATAATTTCTAGGAAAGCATCAAAGTTAAAGGTTACATAATAATGGATAGGAACATTTAGAAGATTCTCCACAGATTCTATCGTAGCTTGTTCTTCCCCTTTGGAATAAGCAGAATTAATTTTATCCTTTTCATACAGTTGTTCTTCATAAATAATAGTTGTATAAGTATCACGAGGAATACTAACCATGTTAACAGTATGTTCGTTTGGATCAATAGTCAGATAAATTAAAGAATCTGCTCGAGCACTGCCTATATCTCGACTTTTATTATCGTCAATTCCCATTAGTAAAATAGAGGTTGTTTCATTTAAGGGATTAATTTCAATTTTCTTTTCTCGTTCAAGAGTATGGTAAGACAAGTCAACGGCTTTTTGAGCTGTTGCATATAACTTAGCGAAATAAACAGTTGCGACTAAGATGATGACCATTAGTGGTACTAATAACCATAAAATAATTTTAGATTTCTTTTTTCTAGAAGAGCGACGGGTATTTAACTGTGTGTATTTTTTGTTTTTCAAAATAATTCTCCTATAACTCCTAAAGTAATTTGTTGAAAAGTTCTTAGTCATTTTATCATAATAAAGAGCATAGTAACAGTTACTTTAAAAATAGTTTGTGTCAAGTTTTTCTCGGTCGTCCTATTACTAGGCTAGTTTGGCGTTCTACTTTTGTACACCTATCTGCTACCGCACGGCTTTGCCGTTTGCTGGCCCATCTGTTTGGAGAACGTTCCAAAAAAATGGAACCTTCCCCAAACAGACAGGAATTATCGAAAACTTTTAATTAACTGCCCCATTGCTGAAGAATGAGGGGCATACAACGGAATCGTTCCTTTCTTTGCCCCAACTGACTGACGCGTCTTTTGATGCATTAAAGACGATACACGAACGGTTTGTTTCACCTTACGTTGTTGTCTTGTACTTCTAGTTTGCTGGTGAAGATATGCTTTACGTAACGTTTGATTTAAGATCCCTTGTTTCACTTTCACCATGGCTTCACAACCGACTTCGCTCCAATGCATTCCACGTTTTTTCATCCGATAAGAAATATGGCGTTGATTCGATTCCATTGCGCCTAAACCTCTGGCATCCTTCGGTACTTGTTCTACTTTTTCTCGCCAATCAAAAATCCGATCCCAATTTCTTAAAAGATAAGTTCGAAAACTAGTCAGTTTTTCTACTGCTTGTGTTTCTTCTAAGGTACTTTCATAAGTGTCCAACCAGATCGTTAGGGCCTCTAAATCATGTTTTTTAAGCGCTTGATGAATGTTCTGTTTAAAGAGATTACTTTGTACACCAAAAGCACGGTTCAGGCCTTGAAAGATGTGATAAGCGTCTAATTGATTCAACACGGGATAATTCGACTGCGAAAAAGTTTCTTGGAATTTATCTGCGGTATAGCCTGGTCCACCATCGCTATTGGTAATGATTTGAGCGTGTTGTAACGCGTAATGAGTCGCTGTAAAAGCTTGTACTTCTGCCCAAAAACCAGCCGTCTTTTTAGTCGTCATAATGGCTTTAGGCTCCTTCAAGGAGACTCTCTTTCCATTTTTCTGCCAGCCTTCATAAACAAGTGCATGATGAACCTCTAAACTTTTTTTCTTTGTTGTCCCACGGACAAATACACCATCTGCTTCGGCATAGAAATAATCGACTTTTTTTCCTTCTGGTAACGCTGCTGACTCTTCTAGCTCAATCACCATTTCTTCGTCTTCACGCGCTTGTGCTTCTCCCACTCGTTTAAGGAGGCTGCCTACTGTTTGATGGCTCATCGCTACTGCTGTCCATTCTTTCAGTGTTTCAGCGGTGTCCCGATAGGTACACTTACTGGCTAACTCTGCTACTTTGACTTCTACGAGTGGACTATGACGTTGGTATTTTCTAATCCCCAACCACTCATCTAATGGATAATGATTTTGATTCTCTTGATCTGCCATTAAAGTACGACGGTAACGGACAGGCCCAAAAATAAATTGGACTGTTTTCCAATCTTCTCGCTTTACTTTCCATCCTTCTTGTTGCTTTTGTTCCTTAATCGTTTGGTTTACGTGTATAAATATATCTCCTAATAATTCCGTAAATACTTCATACATATAAAGCTGAATAGATTCTTCTGTAGCAATTAAATCGCTTGATTCCTTTATTATTTCGTATAATTTTGATATAATGTTATCCATAAGAAGGCCTTTTCCATTTATGTATTTGCCGCGTAAGCATACATTTATGATAGAATGCCTTCTTTATTTTTGCTAGTAAAAAGATAATATCCTCTCGAGAACTATTTTACACGTACTAAAAATATAAGATTTTCTTAAGCTTTGTTTTAACTTAACTGTTTTGATTCTTGGTAACTTTTCTCACCTTCTTCGAACTGAACTTGTCCGTTTAACCAATTTGTTAGTTCTTTTTTGAAGGCTTTAACTTTTTCTTCATCAACTGAACAAATAAAGGCAACATTTTCTGTGTAAAGAATATCTAGAAGTGTATATGGAGATTCTTTAAGATTATTTTCTAATTTTCCAGAAGCCGGATAACTAGCGGTTACAGTTATTTGAACCTGTAAAGCTCTTGAAACCAGACCAATTTCATCTAAAGCTGTGCTGACGGACTTTCCATAAGCGCGAATCAGTCCGCCTGCTCCTAATTTTATTCCACCAAAATAACGAGTAACCACTGCAATGACATACTTAAGTTCTTGTTTTTTTAGGACTTCAAGCATGGGTACTCCAGCTGTTCCACTAGGTTCACCATCATCATAAGCACGTTGGATATCGTTTTGATCGCCGATTAAGTAGGCAACACAATTATGATTGGCCTTCCAGTGCTCTTTTTTAATTAATTGTATGTATTCTTGTGCTTCTGCTTCATTGGCTACTCTTTTCAAGTGACAGATAAAGCGTGATTTTTTTATTTCCGTTTCAACAACTCCGTCTCTTGCAATTGTGTAATAGTGTTTGAGCATCATCATTTCTCCTTTTATTAGTTAGTGTAGCATCCAGTTAAATCAGTAAATGACTTGTATTCACTTAGTTTACCGTGAGTCATCAGAATCAACAAGAACGAACCTTTTTGTATCGTTCAGTATAGTACTACTAATCGTTATGAAAACTAGCTATTGTGAACATTCTCTTAAATTTTAAAATTTTTCCTTTAGGTCACTAAGATTGTGTTATACTCTATCCTTACATAGAAAAGAGAATAAGGAAAAGGCGTGTGGTATAAAATTGAAAATTGCAATCGTTACAGACAGTACGTCGTATCTGACTGAAAAACAATATGAACAAAATTCAATCTATATGTTACCACTTTCAGTTATCATGGATAATACTGCTTACTTAGAAGAGATTGAAATTGGAAATGAAGAATTTTTTGAAAAAATAACCGATATGGAAGCTTTACCGACTAGTTCTCAGCCAACCACTGGGCAAATTATCACATTGTTTAATGAGCTCGCAAAAGAGTATGACGTTATTATAAGCATTCACTTATCGAGTGGAATTAGTGGTACGTACGCTAATATAGTGAGTGTAGGGGATATGATGAAAACAATTACTGTTTATCCATTTGATTCTGAACTAAGTTGTGCTGCACAAGGTTATTACGTTTTAGAGGCTGCCAGGCTTGCTAAGAATGGCTATACAGTTGAAGAAATCTTTCAAGTTTTATCCAATATGCGTAAAACAATAAAAGCTTATTTCTTAGTTGATGATTTGAATCACTTAGTACGGGGTGGACGACTGTCCAATGGCTCAGCAGTTATTGGTTCATTGTTAAAAATCAAACCAATTTTATTTTTTGAAAACAAACAAATTGTTGTCTTTGAAAAAATTAGAACAACAAAAAAAGCATTGAAGCGTATTGAACACCTTTTAGCAGAGGATTTATCGAAAGGTTATCCAATTGTGGCAACTATCATTCAATGCAATGCAAAAGAGCAAGCAGCGAACTGGGAAGAACAATTGAGAGAAGATTATCCAACGGTGAGATTTGAAACTAGTTATTTTGGCCCAGTCATTGGTACACACTTAGGCAAGGGAGCACTAGGAATGACTTGGGTAGAAGACCAAACAAAGATAGAAACAATTTTAAGCAAACAATAAAGCAGATAAATGGCTTTATTGTTTTTTTGCGTACAATTAATTTGTAAATAGAAAAAAAGGGAGGAGAAGTTGTTGTGCTAGAAATAAGTGGACGGGAAGTTTTAATAGGAGAGTTAACAGCCCCCTTAGAAAAAGATTCAACTATTACTCAAATCGAAGGGTTTAAAAAAGTAAATGGACAACTTCAATGTAGTCGCTGCGGAACAAGCGACCGCAAAAAAAGGCAAATCGCTCCTTGTACTTGTGGAAAAGAGTGTTATTATTGCGTCAATTGTTTGCAGATGGGCAAAATTAAACGCTGCAGCATCTTATACACAGCTAAAGAGCAAAACCGTTTCGCTTCTCTAAAGGAACCCGTACTAACTTGGGAAGGTGAATTGTCAAAACAACAAAAAGAAGCATCAATAGCTATTGTAGAAACAATAAAAATGGGTGGAGAACGGTTAATTTGGGCTGTCGCAGGTGCGGGGAAAACAGAGATGATCTTCAAAGGAATAGAGCTAGCCTTACAAGCTAAGAAAAGAGTTTGTATTGCTTCCCCACGTGTTGATGTTTGTTTGGAATTAGCTCCACGTTTAAAAAATGCTTTTGAACAGGTTTCATTAGCTGTTTTATATGGTGGCTCTGATGAATCCTATTGTTATACGCAACTGGTTATTGCGACAACTCATCAGTTGTTAAGATTTAATCAAGCTTTTGATGTGTTAATCATCGATGAAATTGATGCCTTTCCATTTGATGTAGACCAAGCGTTACAATATGCCGCTAAAAAAGCTAAGAAAAAACAAGGTGCACTCATTTTTTTATCTGCTACACCTAATAAAAAGATGCAACGAGCGATTCAACAAAAAAAGTTGAATGCGACTATGCTTCCTGCACGTTATCATGGTTATCGATTACCTGAGCCTAAATTAATCTGGTGCGGGGATTGGCAAAAGAAAATCAATCAACAGAAAAAAATTAGTGTTTTCTTTGATTATTTAAAAAAGAGTTTGGATAAAAAAAGAAGGGCGCTTATTTTTTTACCTAATATTATCTTAATGCAAAAACTAGCTCGACAACTAGAACACTGTTTTCCTGATTCGGTTTTTACGACCGTATACGCACAAGACCTAGAAAGAAAAGAAAAAATTATAGGAATGCGTCAAGAAAAATACGATTTCCTTCTAACAACGACTATTTTAGAAAGAGGCGTGACCTTTAAGGATATTGATGTCATTGTTTTAGGAGCAGAAGATCGGACATTTACAGAGTCTGCTTTAGTTCAGATTGCTGGTAGAGCAGGACGACATAAAGATTTTCCAAATGGAGCTGTCTTATTTTTTTATTATGGAAAAACAAGAGCACTAAAGGGGTCCGTTCACCAAATCAAAAAAATGAATCGCTTAGCAATGGAAAGGGGACTGGTTGGAAGATGCTAACTTGTTTATGCTGTGGCAAACAAGAAACTGAAAAAATGCTTTTAACAGATATCGTGTATTTTAAGAAGATAGTATCAGCCAATCGTTGTCAAATGTGTCATTCAAAGTTAGTAAGATTAGCGAATGAACCTACTTGTCTTGGTTGTTGTCGAATAAAACAAGACGAAAACGACTCGTGTCTTGACTGTGTCAAGTGGAAACAGCTATACCCGAAGTATGCGTTCAGTCATACTGCGTTATTTCAATACAATCTTTTTTTAAAAGAGTGGTTAGAAAACTTTAAATACAAAGGCGATTATCGACTAGCTAAGTTATTCAATCAAGAACTGACGGAGTACTTTAATATGAAAAACCAAAAAAATAAACAGTATATTCCGATTCCTATCAGTCAAACGAGTATGAAATTACGTGGATTTAATCAAGTAGAAGAGTTGCTAGCATCTGCTGGTATTCCATTTCACCCAGCCTTAATTCATGTAGGAACAGGAGAAAAGCAATCAAGCAAAAATCGCAAAGAACGTATGGAATCCAAACAGCCTTTTAAGTTAGATGAGAACTACTGCAGTCAGCTAAAGAATCAACAAATTATTTTAATAGATGATGTCTATACAACTGGACGTACGTTATTTCATGCAGCTGAGCTATTGCAGCAAATAGGTGTTGCAACGATTGAAACGTTCTCAATTGCTAGATAAAAGGAAAATATAATTAATTTTGTTTGTTAATTAAAGCGCTATCCTATATAATTGAATTAAGCAAATCACCAGTTGAGTGGTCCAACTGGTGTTGCCGATTCTGATACACAATCAGATGAAAGGGGAGAGTGTTTATGTTTAAATATAATGTCCGTGGTGAAAATATTGAGGTAACAGCAGCAATTCGTAGTTATGTCGAGAAAAAAGTAGGCAAAATTGAACGTTACTTTACAGATGTGCCTGAATCTACAGCACATGTTAACCTAAAAACGTATTCAGATAAAACTGCGAAAGTGGAGGTAACAATCCCGCTTCCTTATCTTGTATTACGTGCGGAAGAAACCTCACCTGATTTATATGGAAGTGTAGATCTAGTCGTTGATAAACTAGAAAGACAAATGCGTAAATACAAAACCAAGATTAACCGTAAGTCACGTGAAAAAGGTTTTGAGATGCGTGTCCCAGCTGGAGAGTTATTAGATGAAAATCTTGAAGATGAGCTTGAGAATGATATCAACATTGTCAGAACAAAGCGTTTGTCACTGAAACCAATGGATAGTGAAGAAGCTGTTTTACAGATGAATATGTTAGGTCACAACTTCTTTATCTTCGAAGATGCTGAAACGAATGGAACTAGCATTGTCTATACTCGTAAAGATGGAAAATATGGTTTAATCGAAACAGATTTAAATTAGAATGAATAAGAGTTTTATCTAATAAATCTTGTAAGAAACTTAAAAAGTTTCTTACAAGATTTATTTTTATTTAGATTGAAAAATAGAAAACGTACATAGTGAAAATTTAATAGAAGTAAATAAATTTTTATTTATAAGATAAATCCTCATGAGAGGTGCGTTTTCAATATAAAAAGAGAGGTGCGTTTTCAATATAAAAAGGTTTCATTTGTGAATAAGTAATGATAGAATTAACAAGGACATTAAAAAAAGCTAATAGAAGAGTTTAAACGGCTATTATTAGAATAGAAAAAAATACTACTAAAAAAATAAAGATAGAAAAAGAAACGAGAAAACAGTGTTAAAAGAGGAGAAAAGTAAATGGCAAATTTTTTACGTAGTTTAATTGAGAATGATAAAAAAGAACTTAAGAGCTTAAGTAAAGTAGCTGATCAGATTGAGATATTTGCAGATCAGATGGCAGCGTTATCTGATGAAGAATTAAAAGCAAAAACACTAGAATTTCGGCTAAGTTATCAAAATGGTAAAACATTAGATGACTTATTACCTGAGGCTTTTGCGGTTGTTCGTGAAGCAGCAAAACGTGTCCTTGGGTTATACCCTTACCACGTTCAGTTAATGGGTGGTGTGACGTTACATCGCGGCAATATCCCTGAAATGAAAACAGGTGAAGGTAAAACGTTAACTGCTACAATGCCGGTTTATTTAAATGCCTTAACTGGTGAAGGCGTACACGTCGTAACGGTCAATGAATACTTGGCTAGTCGAGATGCTGTTGAAATGGGCGAATTGTATCAATGGTTAGGACTAACCGTTGGATTAAACTTGAACTCAAAAACAGCTGAAGAAAAACGCGAAGCCTACTTGGCTGACGTTATGTACAGCACTAACAATGAAATGGGTTTTGATTATCTAAGAGATAATATGGTTGTTTATAAAGAACAGATGGTACAAAGACCCTTGCATTACGCTATTGTCGATGAAGTCGACTCTATTTTAATCGATGAAGCTAGGACACCTTTGATTATTTCTGGACAAGCTGAAAAGTCTACGACTCTTTATACGCGTACAGACTTCTTTGTTAAAGGATTAAAAGAAGAAGAAGACTATACTATTGATGTTCAGTCAAAAACCGTTGTACTTACTGAAGTAGGAATGGAAAAAGCTGAAAAAACTTTCCGTGTAGAGAACTTGTATGATGTAGAAAATCAAGCCTTAACTCATCACTTGGATCAAGCTTTACGTGCAAATTATATTATGTTGTTCGATATTGATTACGTTATTCAAGACGATAAGGTGATGATTGTTGACCAATTTACGGGACGTATCATGGATGGTCGTCGCTATTCAGATGGCTTACATCAAGCAATTGAAGCTAAAGAAGGCGTCACAATTCAAAACGAATCAAAAACTATGGCAAATATTACATTCCAAAACTTCTTTAGAATGTATAAGAAATTAGCAGGAATGACCGGAACAGCGAAGACAGAAGAAGAAGAGTTCCGTGAAATCTACAACATTAGCGTTGTAGCGATTCCAACGAATAAACCATTAGTTCGTGATGACCGTCCAGACTTGTTGTATCCTACATTAATTAGTAAGTTCGAAGCAGTTGTTGAAGAAATCAAAGAACGACACGCTACTGGACAACCTATATTGGTCGGAACAGTCGCTGTTGAAACTTCAGAATTATTATCTGGTTTGTTGAAGCAAGCAAAAATTAAACATGAAGTACTAAATGCTAAAAATCACTTTAAAGAAGCAGAAATCATAACGAATGCTGGACAAAAAGGTTCGATTACTATTGCAACTAATATGGCTGGACGTGGAACCGATATTAAATTAGGCGCTGGGGTTATTGAGGCTGGTGGACTTTGTGTTATTGGTACGGAGCGTCATGAGTCAAGACGTATTGATAATCAGTTACGTGGACGTGCAGGACGTCAAGGAGATCCAGGTGTGACACAATTCTATCTTTCTTTAGAAGATGACTTAATGAGACGATTTGGCTCAGAAAGAATTCAAGCAGTCCTTGAGCGTTTGAAAGTCCAAGATGAAGATGCTGTTATCCAAAGTAAAATGATTTCGCGCCAAGTTGAATCCGCTCAAAAACGCGTTGAAGGAAATAACTATGATACACGTAAGAACGTCTTACAGTACGATGACGTTATGCGCGAACAGCGCGAAATTATGTACAAACAACGCTTAGAAGTGATCATGGAACAAGAATCATTGAAAAAAGTAACGATTCCGATGATGGCACGTGCTATTAACCGTATGGTCCAACTACATACGCAAGGACTTAAAGAAGAGTGGAGTCTCCAAAATATTTTAGATTTTGCTCATTCGGCAGTTGTTCATCCAGATGATTTGAGTTTAGTTGATCTAGAAAATAAATCGGCCATTGAAATTCAAACTATTTTACTAGATGCGGCAAAAGAAATTTACACTGAAAAAGAGCAACAATTAAATGGAACAGAGCAAGTATTAGAATTTGAAAAAGTGGTTATTTTACGAGTAGTAGACAGCAAGTGGACAGATCATATTGATACAATGGATCAATTACGTCAAGGTATCGGTTTAGTAGCGTATGGTCAATCAAATCCGTTGGTTGAATACCAAACAGAAGGATTTAGATTATTTGAAGAAATGATCGCAGCCATTGATTACGATGTGACTAGATTATTGATGAAGTCTCAAATTCGTCAAAATTTACAAAGAGAACAGGTAGCTAAAGGTACGACAGCTCGTTCAGCGGGTGACGGTGAAGTTGTTAAAGAAGCAAAGAAAAAACCAGTATCTGCTGATGGAACAAAAGTAGGTCGTAACGATCCATGTCCATGTGGCAGCGGCAAAAAATACAAAAATTGTCATGGACAAGCTTAAAACTAAAAGTTGAAAAAGAGAAAAACACGATTTGATTAGCAAATCGTGTTTTTCTCACTAAATTATTTTGATAAGGGGTAATAAGAATGGAAATAAGTGACATTAGAAATAAAGTAGAAGCAGTGAAAGAAAAGATTGCCGGTTTCAGGAGGTCTCTTTGACTTAGAGAGCATGGAACAAAACATTGCTGAATACGATTATCAAATGACAAATCCTACTTTTTGGGATGATGCACAAAAAGCGCAGGCCTTGATTAATGAAGCGAATACGCTGAAAGAAACCTATACAAGCTTTAAACAATTAGAAGATAAACAGGAAGAACTAGAGCTCATGCTTGATATGGTTAAAGAAGAAAACGATCCAGATTTAGAAGAAGAATTAGAAAATGATAGTAAGATTTTCTTTCAGACACTTGAACAGTATGAATTAGATATGCTATTGAGTGAACCCTATGATAAGAACAATGCAATTATTGAGTTACACCCAGGAGCTGGTGGAACGGAATCACAAGATTGGGGCAGTATGTTATTGCGTATGTACACGCGTTGGGCTGATAAAAAAGGGTTTAAAGTTGAGACTCTTGATTACCAGGCTGGTGACGAAGCCGGAATAAAAAGTGTGACGTTATTAATTAAAGGCCATAATGCCTATGGTTATTTAAAAGCTGAAAAAGGGGTTCATCGTTTAGTTCGTATTTCACCGTTTGATTCAGCTGGGCGCCGTCATACGTCGTTTGTTTCTATCGATGTTATTCCAGAAATAGAAGGAGATATTAATATTGAAATCAATTCAGATGATTTGAGAGTAGATACTTATCGAGCAAGTGGAGCTGGTGGACAGCATATCAACAAAACAGACTCGGCTATTCGAATTACGCACACTCCAACAGGGATTGTTGTCGCCAGTCAAGCGCAACGTTCGCAAATGAAAAATAGAGATCAAGCGATGGGTATGTTAAAGGCTAAGTTGCATCAATTAGACATCAAAAAGAAAGAACAAGAAATGGCTGAAATAAGAGGAGAACAAAAAGAAATAGGCTGGGGATCTCAGATTAGATCCTATGTTTTCCATCCTTATACGATGGTCAAAGATCATCGCACAAATTATGAATCAGGCAATGTTACAAATGTGATGGATGGAGACATTGATTCGTTTATCCAAGCCTATTTAAGAAGTACTTTAACACCAGATAACTAAATTAATTGAATTCTGTCAAATTTCTGTCAAACTTTTACTGTTGACAGATTTTTTTTTGTAGAAATGGAAACAGATTAAAAATCTTAAACCCATAAAAATACTATTTATCTAGATGAATAACAAGTTAATTCCCTTTTTTTTAGTCGATGTGAAACGGTAATGGTGAATTAGAAGAAAAGATATCATTTGATTTTAAATAATACCGTTCATTACAGAAATGTGACGGAGTGAAATGCATTTGTAAACAAACTACAACAGACATTATTTTCATGGGTGCTATAATGAGTAAGGATTAGATGACAGAAAGTCTTTCATACATTCCCTTTATAAAAAATAGTTCCTTATCCGAAAACAATTAGTGAAAACAGACAAAAAACTTCAAATAAGAAAATTAAAAAAAGTTAGGTGATATGATGATTGAAATGTTAAATGTCTACAAAAAATATCCGAACGGTATCACAGCAGTTAACGGATTAAACGTTCGTATTGAACAAGGTGATTTTGTTTATGTCGTTGGCCCAAGTGGAGCTGGTAAATCGACGTTCATTAAAATGATTTACCGAGAAGAAATAGCAACAAAAGGTACAATTAAAGTTGGAGAATTTGATTTAGTAAATATGAAAGATAAAGACATTCCATATTTAAGACGGCATGTTGGTGTAGTTTTTCAAGATTTTAAATTATTACCAAGAATGACCGTATATGAAAACATTGCTTATGCAATGGAAGTAGTAGAAAAAAACCCTAAAGTAATTAAAAAACGTGTTTTAGAAGTATTGGACTTAGTTAGTTTAAAACATAAAATAAGAATGTTTCCAAACGAACTATCTGGCGGAGAACAACAGCGGATAGCAATCGCTAGAGCAATTGCTAATATGCCTCGTGTATTGATTGCTGATGAACCAACTGGAAACTTAGATCCGGATACATCAATGGAAATTATGGCTATTTTAGAACAAATTAACACACAGGGAACAACAGTTATTATGGCGACTCATAATAGCCAAATCGTAAATGTCGTTAAACACCGTGTACTTGCGGTTGAGAATGGGCGCATTGTCCGCGATCAATTGGAAGGAGAATACGGATATGAAGGTTAGAACATTAAAAAGACACTTGATTGAAAGTTTGAAAAGTTTAAAAAGAAACGGTTGGATGTCACTTGCAGCTATTAGTGCAGTAGCCGTAACCTTATTACTAGTTGGATCTTTTGTAGCCATGTTAATGAATGTGAGTAAATTAGCTACGGATATTGAAAATGACGTGAGTGTTCGGGTTTACATTGACTTAGCTGCTGACGATAAGGGACAAAAAAAATTAGAAACTGAGCTAAACGCATTAAAAACGGTTGATAAAGTTGAGTTTTCTAGTAGAGAAAATGAATTGAAACAAGTCGTCGGAAGTTACGGGAATGAATTTAATCTTTTCCAAGGCGACGATAACCCATTATATGATGTATTTATTGTAAATGCGGATTCACCTGAAAGCACTGCAGCTGTTGCTAAAACATCTGAAACATTAGAGAATGTGGCAAAAGTAAATTATGGCGGAGCAACAGCAGATAACTTATTTAAAACGATGAGTACGGTTAGAAATGTAGGAGTTGTTATTATCGGGGCGCTAGTCTTAACAGCTGTATTTCTAATATCTAATACGATTCGAATCACGATTATGTCTCGTAAAACAGAAATTGAAATCATGAAGTTAGTTGGAGCAACAAACTGGTTCATCAGATGGCCATTTTTAATTGAAGGAGCAATGATTGGTTTTATAGGATCATTCATACCAGTCGCTTTTATTAGTTTCCTTTACGTAACCATTTATGATATCGGAACAACTTATTTATCAGGAACCTATTTCGCATTATTAACACCCTCTCCATTCTTATTCCAAATTGGCAGTGCAATGTTAGCTATAGGCATAGTAATCGGAGCTTTAGGGTCATCTATTTCAATTAGAAGATTTTTAAAAGTATAAAAAAATAGCATTTAGGGAAAACGGAGGAAAGAAAATTGAATAAAAAATTATTAACTCTTTTTTTGACAGCAACAATAGGTGCAACAACTTGCTTAGCACCCTTATCAGCAAGCGCAGAGATTGGCAATAATCTCACTACGGTAAATGAAAAGATTGAAAAGCTTGAGAGTAAAAATGGATCTATCACAAATGAATTATTAAAAATTACAGGCAATATTGCTAAAAATGAAGCAAATGCTGCCTCATTAATGACTGAAATGAAGGCAACTCAAAAAACATTAAAAGAGTTAAACCAACAAATAGAAGAGCTTAATACGGCTATTACTGAACGCAAAGAAAAATTAGCTGAACAAGCTCGTATCATTCAAGTAACCGGCGATACTCAAAACTATGCTGATTTTTTATTAACATCTGAATCTTTTTCAGATGTTTTAGGACGTGTAGAGGTTGTTTCTAAAATTGTTTCTGCTAATCAAAGTTTAGTTAAACAACAAGCAGAAGATAAAGAGCTAGTTGCAAAAAAACAAGCTGAAAATGAAGAAACTTTAAAAAACCAAACAATTTTAGCTGCTAAATTAGAATCAGCTAAAACAGATTTAATGCAACAACAATTAGAAAAAGAAGCTGTAGTTGCAACAATCGCAGCTGAAAAATCAGTAGTTGAAAATGAAAAAAAACAACTATTAGCAACAAAAGAAGCTGCTGAAAAAGCAGCAAGAGAACTTGATCAAGTTAAAAATGCTGCAGTTATAAATACGAGTGTAGTAGCAGAGAAAGCAGAAACAGCAACAGAAAGCAAAGCAACAGTATCTCTTCCACCAGCTTCAAGTAACTCATGGGGAAGCGTTCAAGGAGCAGCATTCGGCGTTCAAGGAACACCTTATTTATATGGTGGATCAACAACTGCAGGTTTTGACTGTTCTGGTTTTACTCAGTATGCATTTGGTTCCGTTGGAGTTAGCTTACCGCGTACAGCAAGTGCACAATATTCTGCATCAACAAAAATTTCTCAATCAGAAGCTAAACCTGGTGATTTAGTATTCTTTAATCAAACAGGAAGCATTGATCACGTTGCTATTTACTTAGGTAATGGTAGTTTTATCGGAGCACAATCTTCTTCTGGCGTAGCCGTAGCCCAAATTAATGAATACTATTGGGGGAAATATGTTGTTGGATATGGTCGAGTAAACTAGTTACTATTTTTTCTAATCAAAAACTAAACTGTCGTCCCTAAATGCGACCAAAAAACTTGAGATAAAAAGCACTTTTAAAGTGTTTTTATCTCAAGTTTTTTCTGTTAATAAGCTTATTTCTCAATAATGTAAAAAAAATACCATTTCTAATTTACATTTGTCCTTAAAATAGGTACGCTATAAGAAAGTGAATCTTATTTAACAAGATTTTCACTAGTGTTGCATAAACATAGCTTAATTTGACCTCATTTCTTGTTTTTCTGAAAAAAGGCAAAAAAAGGGAGTGCTTACGCAAAAGATGACTATTTCCAGAAAATTTTGCTTATTCAACTGATTCCATTACCAACGGACACCCTTTCTTTAAGGATCTAAGTCGGTATCAAAAGATTAAACCATTCTTCTGCCGGTTGAAATAACAGATAACGAAAAAATCGTTTGATTTGGAAAACAGACTGGTTACTTTTTGTTTTTAACTTAATCAAATAGGTTAATAAACTGGCAATCATGGCTAAAATCAGCTGATTGACAACCCCTTTTTCACTTCTCGAAAAAAACTTTTTAATCGTCATATGTTGTTTAATATGCTTGAAGAACAGCTCTATTTGCCAACGTGCTTTGCACATTTCTGCAATGTCAGTAGAGGAGCAGTCAAAACGATTGGTAATAAACTGGAGAGTTTTCCCCTTTTTATCTTGAACGGTTTCTAAACGAAATCTGGACGTTAGATGGTTCTGAGCACCTAATGCGACCATTTGGTCGCTGATAACGGACTCACTCTTGGAAGCTACTAATGGTTCTAAAACATGAACTTTTGTATTCTTTTTGATTCTTGTCACAAAGAAGTAGCCCTGCGAGTGCATCGTATCTAATCGTTCAAAATCAAGGTAACCGCGATCAAACACATAAGTCGCTTCAGGTTGATTAACCAATACTTCTAACTGATTTGTATCGTGCTCGACGGCGTTAGTCAGTGTAAATTCATCTGGGTAAAGATGTTCATTATCCATAAAGCAGAGTTTTAAGTGAAGCTTAACTCCTGATTTTGTTTTACGAAAATCAGCCCATTGATAAAGGTTTTGGTTAAGTGAAAACGTCGAAGAATCAATTAGGTAGAGACTATTTCGTTTCGTTACGGGCCTTTTATTTTTAGCCTGACTAACTAGCTGACTAAAAATGGCTAAAAGAATCTCTGAATCTATTTTTGAGAGAGTTCTAGAGAGCTGAGAATAACTGATACTAGTCATATCCATTTCTTTTTGAAGTTCTTTCGAAACAAAAGCCGCATCCATCTCTCTAAGACTTTCTTTTTCGTCATTGATTCCATGAAGAAAAAGTTGAAGAGCTTGGAAGAAACTAAGTTTCTTATGGTATTTATCAAAGTCAACAATCTTTTTTTGAATAGGGCTTGGTAAAAGATTTAGCTTAATGGAAGAAAACCATTTATTAAAAGCAGAATTTGTTTTATACTTATCCATGTGTTGGGTCCTTTTTATTGGTCTTGGATGAGTCATCTGAGTTCAGTATAAAGGACTTTTTTGCATATTGGAATAATATAAACAAATTTGTGAAACATACAATGTTTCATGCAACACTAGTGAAGATTTTATACAATAATTTTAAAGTAATAGAATAAACTCTTAGGAGATAACCAACCTTTAAAAAAAATTGAAGTTGAGAGGATGAAAGTGTGTATGCAACTAACTATAAATTTTTTAATAGCTTTACTTGTATTCTTTATTCAACCAGTATTTTTAGTAGGATTAATTATAGCAATTATGACAAGTTACAAAAGAATTAAAAATGAGAGGCTAAGTCATCGAGTAGCTATCTATAAAGAACTATATGAATTGAAAAACTATATACTATTTGGCCTAATTACTGGTTTGATAGGCTCTCTGTTAATTAGTATAATCGGTATTCCTATCACAATGGATTGGATTATCATCTACGAATTGGTAGCTATTGTATTGTTAATTGGTGGTTACCGATTTATTAGTCCACTATTTACCTTTCCTTTAGCGACGTTAATTATACTCGGAATAAAAACACTTAGAATTGAAACTCCTTTAACTTTTTTACCTAAAGGATGGTATCAGCCTTTTGAGCAAGCACAATGGGTTAATGCTCATTTAGTGACAAATGTACTTTTTATAACCGTCTTTTTAGTTAGCACTTCACTAATTGTGATTAAAAAACAAGCCGATAAAAAATTAACTCCTTGGTTCTTACAGACAAAGCGTGGTAAAAAAATAGCTTACTACCAAGTTAAACCTTTTTGGTTTGTGCCCTTGCTAATGATTATTCCAGGTGAAAGTTTTGGTGCATTATTTGATTGGTGGCCGGTATTTGCTCTTGGAAATCAACAGTATTCTTTTTTCTTATTACCAGTTTTAATAGGTATGCGTATAACAGTCAACACACAGCTTCCTAAAGAGGCTGTAAGCTTGTTAGTTAGAGACTTTTCAATCTTAGTAGGTTTAACGACACTGCTAGCTGTTGGTTCTATTTGGACTGTCTATGCAGGAATTGCAGGACTGCTTTTATTACTCTTAGGTGGTTTCCTTGTTTTATATCGCCATCGCCGCCGCGAAAACAATTGGACATTTTTATTTGGAGCTGCAAACGATGGAGTTAAAGTGATTGCCGTTCGTCCTGATACACCAGCTGAAAAGATGAAGATACTAGTAGGAGATACAATTGTCTCTTGTAATAATCAAAAATTAGAAACAGAAGATGATTTTTATCAAGCTTTATCAAAAAATAGCGTATATTGTCACTTAAAAGTAAAGGGACCAGATGGAGAGTTAAGATTGACTGAGACGGCTCTTTATGCAGACTCACCACATGAAATTGGTGTAGTATTACTATAAACCGATAAAATAAGATTAAAAATTTGTACTTATTAGGTGGAGGAAAATTATGAAGAAGGTTTTAATCGTTGATGATGAACAATCGATATTAACTCTATTGACTTTTAATTTAGAAAAAGAGGGTTATCAGGTACAGACAGCGTTAGATGGATTAATAGGATATAATTTAGCCTTAGCAAACGAATATGATTTTATCCTTTTAGATTTAATGATGCCTTCAATGGATGGTATGGAAGTTTGTAAAAAGTTGCGTCAAGAAAAAAATGATACACCCATTATGATTCTGACAGCTAAAGATGATGAACTAGATAAAATCATAGGGCTAGAACTAGGCGCAGATGACTACATGACAAAACCATTTAGCCCAAGAGAAGTGTTAGCGAGAATGAAGGCTATCATGCGCCGTATTCAACCAGAGATAGCTATAGATAAGAGTAAAAACAAAGAAAAAGAAGACAACAACGAGAAAATTATAATTGGAGAGATTTGTATTTTTCCTAGTCAATATAAAGTAATTGTTCGCGAAAAAGAGATTGAGTTAACCCCGAAAGAGTTTGAATTGTTACTGTACATGTCAAAACGATTAAATCGTGTTTTAAGTCGTGAACAATTGTTAAACGCTATTTGGAATTTTGATTATATAGGAGAGACAAGAATTGTAGATGCTCATATTAGTCATATTAGAGAAAAAATAGAATTAGATACTAAAAAACCGAATTATATTCGTACAGTAAGAGGATTTGGTTATAAATTTGAGGTTCCAAAACGATGAAAAAGATGCAAACGCAAGTATTAGCTATTTTTATGGTTTTATTTATTATCTTTGGAAGTTGTGTCGTTTTTTTTTCAACCCAGTTGATGCAAAATTATGTTAATGAGAACCAACAAGAAGATTTATTAGAACAATCTAAACTTGTGTTAAGTAATTTTGATGGTCTAGCTAAAGATAAAGCTGCCTTTTCTGATTTAAAAGAAGAAGCTATAAAAGTAAAAGAATACACGAACCAACGCATTACATTAATCGATTTAAATGGAACAGTCATTTACGATTCTAAAATAGACAATTATGTATCACTAGAGAACCATTCTAACCGTAAAGAAATACAGGCTATTATAAAAGGAGAATCACAAGGGACGGATTCACGCACGAGTGAAAGTACTAAAAAGAGACTTTACTATGTTGCACAGCCAGTTTTAAGTCAATCAGGGCAATTAATAGGTGTACTTCGTTTAGCTAAGCCTTCGGAAGAAGTGAACCAGTTAAATGGTCAAATTATGCAGTCTATCGTGATGTTTATCTTTTTGGCGTTATTGCTAACTGCCGGGATTACATTTTTAATAGCCAAATATATTGCTAAACCGATTGAGGAAGTAATGAATGTAGCGAAGAAATTATCTGATAACCATTATGAAGTGCGCTTTAGTGGAAATGGTTACGGCGAAATAAATAAACTTGGTCAAACGATTAATGAATTAGCGGAGAGTTTGGACGATCAAATGCAAGAAATTGATCAAAATAAAGAACGAATTAATGAATTGATTAATCATTTAGTAATTGGTGTTATGCAGCTGGATGAACATCGGAATATCCAGATAGTTAATCCTGCAATGTGCCAGATTTTTGATATGGATAGCAACAAATTAATCGGTAAATCCTATGCTGAAGCAACAAAAAGCTATGGGTTAAGTTATTTAATTGAAAAAGCTTATCGGAAAAAAGAAATACAAAACAAAGAAATTTATTTTTATTTTCCTAGTGAGCGAATAGTTGATGCGAACGTTGTTCCGATAGCAGGAAAGACTAAAGAGGATATGAATCTCATCGTATTGTTGTATGACATTACAGAAATAAGACGTTTAGAAAAAGTTCGAACCGATTTCGTCACTAATGCTTCTCATGAGTTAAGAACTCCAATCACAGCGTTAAAGGGATTTTCAGAAACTTTGCTAGATGGAGCTATGGAAGATAAAGTAATTTTGAAACAGTTTCTAGAAATTATGTTGGAAGAAAGTACGCGATTAAATCTATTAGTAAATGATATATTAGAATTATCTAAACTGGAACAAAGGCAAGTGCCAATTTCTTTTGAAGAAGTGGTTGTTAAAGAGGCAGTTTTGTCTACATTTAAATTAATGAACCAAAAAGCAGAACAAAAAAAAATTACGATGAATTTATTTGAAGAAGACAGTGTTAAAATCGAAGGAGATAAAAATCGGTTGAAACAAATTCTAGCGAATCTAGTTGATAATGCTGTTATTTATACTAAACCTGGTGGAACCATAGATGTAACAGTTAAAAAAAACAAAAATAAGGCTATGATTACTATTAGCGATAATGGAATGGGTATTCCGGAAGATGAAATCAATCGTATATTTGAACGCTTTTACCGTGTAGATAAAGGCAGAAGTCGTAATTCAGGCGGAACGGGATTAGGATTATCTATTGTGAAATATTTAGTTGAAAACTCTAATGGAAAAATCACAGTAGAAAGTAAAGTTGGTTTAGGAACCACTTTCGCACTAATATTCCCGCTACGTCATCTATAAAAAAAATTAAGGAAAAGTGATTTATCACTTCTTCTTAGTTTTTTTGTATCTACAGCTTTTCAACTCCTTTACAAAGTACTACACAAACTTTACACAAAGAAAGAACGTAAGCGCCTAATAGAAAGGTACCTTTGAAAATACATAGCCTCTTGATAAACTTAAACCAATTTAAGTTTTACAGGAGGTTTTATTAATGAAAGCAAAATAAGACATTGTCCCAGTGATATTAGCAAACAATTCAAAAGCTACAACTACCCAACTCTTCAAGCCAAAAGCTTCTCCCTCTATATTAGTCGCTCGTATTAAGTTCTCCCGAACAGAATTATTTCTATAAGAAGAGATTAAAGAAGAATCTTTTCGTATTATCCTATCGGAGTTGAGTGCTCATGAAAGTTACTGATCTCACCAAGGTGAAGAACGTATTTATTGGTTGTGGGAAAACGGATATGTGTCGACAAATTGATGGCTTGGTTGCAACAATCGTCGAAGAGTATGATATGAATATCTATGAGGATGCTGTATTTCTATTTTGTGGATCGCTAGAAGTGGGGCCACATGGCGCGGCTTGCCAAGAGAATGTTACGGATCTTGGGAAACAGTTTATAGCCACTTTTGTTTATGACGCGATACGAATTTACTAGAAACTCTTTTTATAACTTTGAATAGTGAGGCCGATTACGAAAATTTAGGTATCGATTCAACCGTCGTAACAGCACATCAACAAAGTGCTAGTGCAAAAAAAGGGGGCTAATTTCTGGCATCTTGCAACACATTGGTAAAAGCAGTGGTGAGCACACAATAAAAATCTATGTTGTCGTTGATGGCTTAGGGAATCCGCTGTATTTTCAACTATCTGGTGGCAATCTCCATGATAGTGTTCACGCGCTTGGAGTGCTTGATCCTGTTACGATAAAGGGCAGTAACATCATTGGTGATCGTGCTTACGGCTCATTAGCTATTCGGACTTATGTTGGTGATTACGACGCAATCTACATCATTCCACCAAAGAAAAAGACGAGAAAACCTTGGACTGTTGATTGATGGCTGTATAAAGAGCGTCATTTGATGGAGTATTTTTTTAATAAGTTGAAAAATTTCCGCCCCATTGTGACTTGTTACGATAAACTCGCAACGTCGTACTTAGCCTTTATTTATGTCGCTGCTATTTTTCTCTTAATAAAATAGTTTTCAAACACGCCCTAGTTAACCAAAACCTTTTTATTACTTGAGTGAGTAGTCCTTCTCAAGCAATAAGCAGGTTTTTTATTATCAAAAAATAATAAAAATTAAAGGAACTATTTAGTTAAATAGTCTTATCTTTGTGCTTTAAAAATAAAAGCGCTAAGATAAAATCAGATTCGAGCCTTTATTTACATAAAATTTACAATTAAACTGGCAAACTTTTACAAAAATAAGTTATGATGAGTAGATGTAGGGATTATATTATTACCTAGGAGGCAAATCATGAAATTTAATCGGTACGACAAACTAGTAATTGTGTTCATTTCAGCTATTTTATTATCAGCTTGTAGCCCGCTCGAAGGTGAAGAGTCCATTACTGCTGTAGGTTCTTCTGCCTTACAACCACTAGTCGAAGTGGCAGGCGAGCAATATGGATCTGAAAATTTTGGTAAATTTATCAATGTACAAGGCGGAGGAAGTGGTACAGGGCTAGGACAAATAGCTGCTGATGCTGTAGATATAGGCAATTCCGACATTTTTGCAGAAGAAAAAAGTGAAATAGATGTGTCGAAATTAGTAGATCACCGCGTAGCAGTCGTTGGAATCACTCCAATTGTTACACCAGAAGTAGGAATAAAAGATATCAGTTTAGAAAATTTGGGTAAAATTTTTACTGGAGAAATTACAAATTGGAAAGAATTGGGCGGCAAGGATTTAAAAATCACAGTATTAAATCGCTCATCAGGGAGTGGTACACGTGTTACTTTTGACCATTGGGTTATTCCAGAAGGAACAAAAAGCATCATTACTCAAGAACAAGAATCAAGTGGAACAGTCCGACAAATTGTTGCAAGTACTCCAGGTACTATCAGTTATGTCGCTTTTTCATATGTAGATGATACGGTTAAAACCTTATCCATTGATGGAGTCAAGCCTACGGATGAAAACGTCAAAAAAAATAACTGGATTATATGGTCTTATGGACACATGTATACAAATGGAGAACCAACAGGCTTAACAAAAGATTTTTTAGAGTACATTTTATCTGACGAGGTGCAAGACACACTAATAGGGGCACTTGGATACATTCCGACGAATAAAATGGAATTTGAAAGAGATGCAAAAGGTAATACGACTGAAGTTCTTAAAGAAACTAAACAAGAATCTGATTAAAACTTAAAAAAGTTGAAAAGAAAACAATTTACAGAAGCGGTGTTTTTTCATCAGTAAGGAAAGAAAGAATAAAAGGAGGGCTTCTTTTGGAAGAAATTCAAAAAAAACTAGCTGAACATTCCGGTAAGAGTAGACTTGAAAAGATAGGAAAGACGATTAGTTTTTTATGTATTGCATTTATTGTTTTTGTTGTATTATCTATTTTATATTTTGTTGCAAGTAAAGGGATATCTACTTTTACTAAAGACGGTGTTTCATTATGGAATTTCCTAACCGGTACGGTTTGGAATCCTAGTAGTCTTGGAGAAAATGGGGAACCGTTGACAGGCGCGCTACCTATGATTGCTGGATCGTTCATCGTAACGTTATTAGCAGCAGCAGTAGCGACTCCTTTTGCGATTGGAGCTGCTATTTTTATGACGGAAATCTCACCAACCGTTGGTAAAAAAATCTTACAGCCAGTTATTGAATTGTTGGTAGGTATTCCTTCTGTTGTTTATGGTTTTATTGGGCTATCAGTAGTTGTTCCCTTTATGCGTAATACATTTGGCGGAAGTGGATTTGGAATAATTTCTGCAGCAATTGTATTGTTTGTCATGATTTTACCAACAGTTACAAGTATGTCCGTAGATACATTAAAGTCTGTTCCACGCTATTACCGAGAAGCTTCACTGGCTTTAGGAGCAACAAGGTGGCAAACGATTTATAAGGTGGTTTTGAGAAGCGCAACGCCAGGATTGTTAACAGCGGTTGTTTTTGGAATGGCTCGTGCATTTGGAGAAGCTTTAGCTGTTCAAATGGTTATTGGAAATGCGGCATTAATGCCAACTAGTTTGATTACACCAGCCTCAACGTTAACGAGTATTCTAACGATGAATATGGGGAATACAGTAATGGGAACACTTCAAAATGATGTTCTTTGGTCGTTGGCTTTGATTTTGTTAGTGATGGCTTTATTCTTTAATATTTTAACTCGTTGGATTGGAAAGAAAGGGGCTATGAACTAATATGAATGCCAAAAAGATAGATAAAATTGCTGTCGGGGTTTTATACACGATGGCTGGAGTGATTGTTTTAATTTTATTCAGCTTGTTAGCCTTTATTTTATGGCGTGGAATCCCTCAAATTTCTTGGGAGTTTTTAACAACGCCTTCTAAATCTTTTCAACCAGGCGGCGGAATTGTTTTTCAGTTATATAACTCATTTTACTTGCTTATTTTAACAATGTTGATTAGTACGCCTATTTCTCTAGGAGCAGCTATTTATTTATCTGAATATGCAAAAAAGAATCTATTTACAGATTTTATTCGTACCATTATTGAAGTGCTAAGTTCACTGCCTTCAGTTGTTGTTGGATTATTTGGGTTCTTAATATTTGTTTTGCAATGGGGACTGGGTTTTTCTATTCTTTCAGGTGCGATGGCGCTGACTTTATTTAACCTGCCTCTTTTGACAAGAACGATTGAAGATTCACTTAGAGCTATATCCTCAAAGCAGCGAGAAGCTGGATTAGCATTAGGTTTGTCCCGTTGGGAAACAGTCAACCTAATCGTTTTACCGGCTGCGCTACCTGGAATATTGACAGGTATGATTTTAGCTGCCGGTCGAATCTTTGGTGAAGCTGCTGCCTTGATATATACAGCAGGTCAGAGTGCACCTGCATTGGATTTTACAAACTGGAATCCATTGTCTATCTCCAGCCCTTTGAATGTGATGCGTCCAGCTGAAACATTAGCGGTTCATATTTGGAAAATTAATAGCGAGGGTGTCATGCCAGACGGTGCACAAGTTTCAGCTGGTGCCTCAGCAGTCCTTATCATTTCTGTATTATTGTTTAATTTGGGAGCTCGTTACTTAGGAAATAAACTGCAGAAAAAAATTACAGCAGGTTAAGTGATAATCTATGATTGAGAATGGTCAAGGAGGATAAAAAATGTCAGAACAAGTAGGCCTTGAAACAAATATCATTAAAATGAAATCTGATATACCGGTTAATTTATCTACCAAGGACTTACATGTCTGGTATGGGAAAAATGAAGCTATAAAAGGTGTATCATTGGAATTTGAAGAAAATAAAATAACTTCTTTAATCGGCCCTAGTGGTTGTGGTAAGTCGACTTATTTACGCTCGTTAAATCGGATGAATGACGAAATTCAAATTGCTAGAGTAACAGGAGAAATCCTATATCATGGCAAAGATGTCAATACACCTGAAACAGATGTATATGAAATGAGAAAGAATATCGGGATGGTTTTTCAAAGTCCTAATCCCTTTAGTAAATCAATTTACGATAATATTAGTTTCGCTTTAAAACGTCATGGAATTAAGGATAAAAGCGCATTAGATGAAGCGGTGGAAACAAGCTTAAAACAAGCTGCTTTGTGGGAACAAGTAAAAGATGATTTGCATAAAAATGCGCTTGCTTTATCAGGTGGTCAACAGCAACGTTTATGTATTGCTCGTGCGATTGCTTTGAAGCCAGATGTCTTGCTACTTGATGAGCCTGCGAGTGCATTGGATCCAATTTCTACAAGTCAAGTAGAAGATACATTGCTACAACTAAAAGAAAAATACTCGATTATTATCGTGACACACAACATGCAACAAGCCTCTCGAATTAGTGACTATACGGCCTTCTTTTATTTAGGAAATGTCATTGAATACGATGAAACAAGAAAAGTATTTACACGACCAAAAATACAATCGACCGAGGACTACGTGTCAGGTAACTTTGGCTAGGAGGAAATTAAATGACGAGTGGAAACCATATTATTGAAACGAAAGATGTTCATTTGTATTATGGGGAAAAAGAGGCAATAAAAGGTGTTTCATTGAATTTCTTACCCAATGAAATTACCGCTTTGATTGGTCCTAGTGGATGTGGTAAATCAACTTATTTAAGAACGTTAAACCGGATGAATGAATTGATTCCAAATGTAACCGTAACGGGAAATGTAAGCTTTGAGAATAAAGATATTTACAGTCCTAAGATGGACACAGTAGAGCTAAGAAAGAAAATTGGAATGGTTTTTCAACAACCAAATCCTTTCCCATTTTCCATTTTTGAAAATGTCGCTTATGGATTAAGAATTGCAGGAATGAAAGATAAAACTAAAATTGCAGAAATAGTAGAAGCGAGTTTGAAAAAAGCAGCAGTATGGGAAGATGTTAAAGATAAGTTGTCAAAGAGTGCATTGGCACTTTCTGGTGGGCAACAACAGCGGGTCTGTATTGCGAGAGTTTTAGCCGTTGAACCAGCAATAATCTTGTTAGATGAACCAACGAGTGCGTTGGATCCCGTTTCTAGTGGTAAAATCGAACGGATGTTGTTAGAGTTAAAAGAGGATTATACGATGATTATTGTGACGCACAATATGCAGCAAGCTTCACGTATTTCAGATAAAACAGCTTTTTTCTTAGATGGACACTTGATAGAACACGGTGAAACCAGACAAATCTTTACAAATCCTCAAAGAAAAGAAACAGAAGATTATATTTCTGGACGTTTTGGGTAAAAGTTAGGTATAATAAAAGGCGACGATAAAACAATAGGAGTGATAGTTAGTGAGACGTGTATTTGAAGAAGACCTTAACGACTTGCATATTCATTTTTTCCAGATGGGAAAAGCTGTAAACGAGGCAATCTATAAGTCCGTAAAAGCTTTTGTCAATCACGATAAAGCACTAGCAAAGGAAGTCATTGCTGGCGATATTGCCATCAATAAAGATGAAGCAGACTTAGAAAATAAATGTTTTGAATTGATTGCTTTGCAACAACCTGTTACAACAGATTTACGAAAAATTGTTACCATCATGAAGGCAAGTTCAGATTTAGAAAGAATGGGAGATCATGCGGTTAGTATCGCAAAATCAACGATTCGAGTAAAAGGTAATAAAAGAGACTACGAAATAGAAGCTCAAATTGCCGAAATGTCTGAAAAAGTTAAAATAATGGTTCAAGATGTCTTGCAGGCTTATGTTGCTTCAGACGTTACTAAAGCAAAAAAAGTGGCCTTAAAAGATATCGATGTAGATCATGATTTCAAAAAAATCTATAAAGCTTGTATTCGTCAAATGAAAAATGATCCAGAAATTGTTTTAGGAGCAACAGATTATATGTTGGTTGCTGGTTTTATCGAGCGAATAGGCGATTACGTAACAAATATCTCTGAATGGATTATTTATTTAGATACAGGTAAAATGGCCGAATTAAATACACACAATAAAAATGATTCTTTTCCAAAAGCATAAAGCTAAAAGAAAACTATTGGTTAACGTTATTCTCATCAGAGGTAGCTTAAGCAATAGTTTTTTAGTTTAATATAAAGTATATCGACGTAAGAATTGAAAGAGATATGTTAAAATAAAGGAGAGGAATAAGCCGGTAACTTATTCGATAAGGAGTGGAAGACGAGCTATGAGTGAACAGGATTCGCTGTTATTAGACGAAAAGACCATCCAACAAGTCAGTAAGCTATTTAAAATTATTAGTGATCCAACGCGGATTTCTATTTTGTATCTTTTAGAGAACCAAGAATTAAATGTTGGGACAATAGCTAAAGTTATGAACATGGAACAATCAGCTGTTTCCCATCAGTTAAAAGTATTGAAAATGGCTCGCTTAGTAAAAGCAAAACGAAAAGGAAAAGCAATGTTGTATAGTCAGATGGATAATCATGTTTACAGTATTTTAGAGCAAGGCATTATTCATATTAATGAAGAAAAATAAGACTAATTTTTTTAGTGGTTTTCAAATAGAATAAAGTACGTTTTGCTTTCAATCATTGTTTGTGTTAGGATAATTAAAATTTAAATAGAAAAGGATGAGCGCTAATGGGAATGCACCAATATATCAAAAGTCTAAGTGATTTAGAGAGTATTATTCGTTGTCCGGGTAAATTTAAATATGAAGAGCACTCGGTTGCTGCCCATTCTTTTAAAGTAACAAAAATCGCACAACTTTTAGGAACAGTAGAAGAACAACAAGGCAACACAGTAAACTGGCGTTCGCTTTATGAGAAAGCTTTAAATCATGATTATTCAGAGCTTTTTATCGGAGACATCAAAACGCCGGTTAAATACGCTACACCTCAATTAAGAGAAATGCTTGGGGATGTAGAAGAGTCAATGACAGAGAACTTCATTCGAAATGAAATGCCTAAAGAATTTCAAGCTATTTATTCTAAGCGATTAAAAGAGGGAAAAGATGAAACCCTTGAAGGGCAAATTTTATCTGTTGCTGATAAAGTAGATCTTTTATACGAGTCATTTGGAGAAATTCAAAAAGGCAATCCAGAAAATATTTTTGCTGAAATTTATGAAGAATCATTAAAAACTATTTTAAGATTCAGTCATTTGAGCAGTGTCCAGTACTTTTTATCAGATATATTGCCTGATTTATTAAGTGGAGATTTTACGAATCAAACACAACTTCAAAATATATCGCAACGAATAGTGAATGAATAAAAACGGAACAAATGTTCGTTTGAGTAGGAAGTTGTGGTACAATAGAATAAAGAAATAAATGATAGGAGGCATTTTGCTATCCTATTTTTTGTTACTTGCGGTACATTAGGAGAGTTAAATAAAAAACGATTAAAATCCATCGTAAAGGAAGAAACTATATGCGAAATGATAAAATTGAAATCCATGGCGCTCGTTCACATAATTTAAAAAATATTGACGTTACTATTCCCCGAGACAAATTAGTTGTGATAACGGGATTGTCTGGTTCAGGGAAAAGTTCACTAGCTTTTGATACCTTATACGCAGAAGGACAAAGGCGATATGTAGAAAGTTTATCGGCATACGCTCGTCAATTTTTAGGTCAGATGGATAAACCAGATGTCGATAGTATTGATGGGTTAAGTCCAGCTATCTCCATTGATCAAAAAACGACAAGTAAAAACCCACGTTCAACGGTTGGAACAGTTACGGAGATTAATGATTATCTCCGCCTCTTGTATGCTCGAGTGGGTCATCCAATCTGCCCTAATGATGGAACAGAGATTACAAGTCAGACGGTTGAGCAGATGGTCGATCGGGTACTTGAATATCCTGAGAAAACGAGGATTCAAATTCTAGCACCGATTGTTGTTGGGAAAAAGGGACAACATAAAAAAATATTTGAAAAAATAAAAAGTGAAGGTTATGTCCGCTTGCGTGTGGATAAAGAAATCTACGACATTTCAGACGAGATTGAATTAGAAAAAAATAAAAAACATGATATTGATATCGTGATTGATCGAATCGTTATTAAAGAAGGTATTCGTTCTCGTTTATTTGATTCCTTTGAAGCCGCACTTCGATTAGCAGAAGGCTATGCTATTGCGGATGTATTAGATCAAGAAGAAGTCTTATTTAGTGAGCATTATGCCTGCCCTTATTGTGGCTTCACTGTTGGAGAACTAGAGCCCCGTCTGTTTTCTTTTAATGCGCCTTTTGGAGCTTGTGGAGATTGTGATGGTCTAGGAATAAAATTAGAAGTAGATATGGACTTGGTTATTCCAGAAAAGTCTCTGACCCTAAGAGAAGGTGCGATTGCGCCCTGGAAACCAATCAGTTCTAATTATTATCCACAGTTATTAGAACAAGCTTGCCAAGCATTTGAGATTGATTTAGATACGCCATTTGAAAAATTAACAGAAAAAGAGCAACGATTTATTTTAGAAGGATCAAATGATGAACTGTTTCATTTTCATTACAAAAATGATTTTGGTGGAATTAGAGATGTTGACCTTCCCTTTGAAGGAATTATTCGCAACATTGATAGACGTTACAAAGAGACAAATAGTGATTTTACAAGAGATCAAATGCGTCTTTATATGACAGAATTAAGCTGTCAGACTTGTAAAGGTAAACGTTTAAATCGCCAAGCTTTATCTGTAAAAGTAGGCAATAAAGATATTGGTGAAGTAAATAATTATCCAATAGAAGTAGCACTTGATTTCTTTGGAGATCTCACTCTTTCAGAACAAGAAAGCATGATTGCTAAACCAATCTTAAAAGAAGTCCGTGACCGCTTAAACTTTTTGAGTAATGTAGGTTTAAACTACCTGACATTAAGTCGGATGTCGGGTACGCTATCCGGTGGAGAAGCACAAAGAATTCGCTTGGCTACTCAAATTGGGTCTAATTTATCTGGTGTCTTATATATTTTAGATGAACCTTCAATCGGTTTACACCAAAGGGATAATAACCGCTTAATTGACTCATTGAAAAAAATGCGCGATTTAGGTAATACATTGATTGTAGTGGAACACGATGAAGATACCATGCTTGCAGCAGATTACTTAATTGATATTGGACCGGGTGCTGGCGAAAAAGGTGGCGAAGTAGTAGCCTTTGGTACCCCAGAAGAAGTGTCAAAAAATGAGAAATCACTAACAGGAGCTTATTTATCTGGCAAGAAATTTATTCCCCTACCCAAAACTCGTCGTGATGAAGATAAAGGTGCGATTCGCATTACAGGAGCAGCTGAAAATAATTTGAAAAATCTAACCGTAGATTTTCCATTAGGACGATTTGTAGCAGTAACAGGTGTATCAGGTTCTGGTAAGAGTACGTTGGTTAATTCAATTTTGAAAAAAGCCTTATCTCGTGAACTGAATCGCTCTAAACAAAAACCAGGGAAATTCAAAAAAATGACTGGCCATGAAAAATTAGAAAAAATAATAAGTATAGATCAAAGTCCGATTGGAAGAACTCCGAGAAGCAATCCAGCAACCTATACCAGTGTATTTGATGATATCCGTGATTTATTTGCTTCAACAAATGAAGCGAAAATTAGAGGATATAAAAAAGGGCGCTTTAGTTTTAATGTAAAAGGTGGACGCTGTGAGGCTTGCAGAGGAGATGGGATACTAAAAGTAGAAATGTATTTTCTACCAGATGTCTATGTTCCTTGTGAGATTTGTCATGGTACACGATACAATTCAGAAACACTAGAAGTTCGTTACAAAGGGAAAAACATTTCAGATGTGTTAGGAATGACAATTGAAGAAGCGGTTATCTTTTTTAAACATATTCCAAAAATTCATCGTAAACTACAAACCATTATTGATGTGGGACTAGGATACGTAACATTAGGTCAACCAGCAACAACATTATCTGGTGGAGAAGCCCAACGAATGAAATTAGCTAGTGAACTTCACAAGCGATCTGATGGAAAGAATTTCTATATTTTAGATGAGCCGACGACTGGTCTTCATACAGAAGACATCGCTCGTTTATTACAAGTGCTAAATCGTTTAGTCGAAACGGGTAATACTGTTTTAGTGATTGAACATAATTTAGATGTGATAAAAACAGCTGATTATATCATTGATTTAGGTCCTGAAGGTGGAGCAGGTGGCGGAACCATTTTAGCTACAGGTAAACCAGAAAAAGTTGCAAAAGTAAAAGCGAGTTACACAGGACACTATTTAAAGAAAATATTGAAAAGAGACAAAAATCGTACGATTAAAGCGTCTATTGAGTAAAGTCGATAGAGAATACTAAAAAAGCAGACCTTTAAAAGAGGTCTGCTTTTTTGTCTGCTAGTGTTTTACTACCTCTGTTTTAATGTTCGTGTTAAAATGAAGATGGATACAATTTAAGGAGATTCAGTCTAAGTAACCATGTGAAAATCGTTCTAAAGTCCTATGACAAAATGTATCAAGTAAAGCATAATAGGGTTATAGATAAGAACGACGAACAATTAACGCGTTGGCAAACACTCACTAGATAGATGGAATATTCCAAGGAGGGATAGTATCATGAAAGAAAGAGAAAGAATCTTAGAATTAGTAAAACAAGGAATTATTTCAACGGAAGAAGCTCTCGTCTTACTGGAAAGCAGTGCGAAAAAAGATGGTAAAGAAGCCGTCAAAAGAGATCAAACAGCAGCCCAAAACCAATCCTTTGTAAAAGAACCTATGGAGTCTTCACCTGTTGAAGAAACAAATGATGAAGATACAAAACAAGAAAAACATGATGAGCTTAAAGAAGAACAAAAGAAAGATAAAGAACAATTAGAAGCAATACTAGAAAAACTTGCTAATGAAGCATCAACTTATTCTGTTCAATTAGATGAAAAAAATAGCGAAATTGTAGAAGTTAAAGAACAGTTAAGCAGAGCAAAAGAAAAGCTCAGCGTATTAGAAACGCTAGAAGATTTAGATGCATTAGATAGTGAAAAAGAGCCAGAATTAAAACAATTGAGTCATGAAATTGAAGAACACGAAGCTCAATTAGTAGATCTTGAAGAAGATCGTGTAAAATTGATGGACCAATTGCGTGTTGTCAAACAAAAACAATGGGGATCTCAAAAGAAACAACTTATTGAAAAATTTGAAATTCCAGATGATTGGAAAGATACAGCTAATGAAAGAATGAATCAGGTCGGCGAAAAAATGACAGAAGCAGGAAACCAATTTGGTAAGTTAATGAAGAATACATTTTCTTCAGTAATGGAAAATATGGACTGGAAAGATGTTAATGTACGCATGCCTGGTATAGCTTCTACAAAATTCACACATGAATTTAATTATCCAGATTCAATGGCATCAATCATTGATGTGAAAGTAGCTAATGGTGATGTGGTTTTTAAAACTTGGGAAGGTCAAGACATTAAAGTTGAATCAGAAATTAAAATTTATGGAAAAATTGATTCAGATACACCTTTTGAAGCATTCTTAAAACGCAGTACAATCGACGTAACAGATGAAAAAATCTTATTCCATATTCCAAATAAACGCGTTCGATGCGATATGATTTTTTACTTGCCTGAAAGAGTCTATGATCATACAGCGATTAAGTTGTTAAATGGAACTGTTAAGATAGAAGCGTTCGAAGGCAAAGATATTTATATCAAGTGTACAAATGGTGATATTGGTTTTGAAAAAGTAACAGCGACTATGATTGAGACAGAAGGCGTAAATGGAAAAGTTTCTATTTTAGATAGTAACGTAAGAGATTTAATTGTTAATAGCATCAACGGTGGAATTGTAGCAAAAGGAAGTTTTAATGGTGTTGATTTATCCACCGTCAATGGTACGGTTAAACTGACGGTCTTAAATACAGATGTGCAACATCTGGAAGCTACTTCTGTCAATGGCGCAATTAAAGTCTCTGTTCCAAAAGAAATAAGTATTGAAGGAAATGCAAAAAGTAATCTAGGTAGTATCCAAAATCGAATGAAAAATACAGAAACAATTAAAGAGAAAAAAGATCGCACCAATCAATTACTTGAATTCAGAAGATACAACGAAAGCAATCCTGTTGCACTAAATGTTAGTACGACGACTGGATATATTTTCTTGAAAGATAACGAAACGAGTGAATGAAACGAATCATTAGTTATTAAATAAATAAACGGTAGTGAAGGGGTGAATAGAAATTGAAAAAAATTACAAAATCAAAAAATAATCGAGTTATTAGCGGTGTTTTAGGTGGAATTGCAGAATACTTTGATTTTGATCCTAGCTTCTTACGTATTATCTATGCTATTGCGATTGTTTTTGGAGTAGGTTCACCGATCATTTTATATGTTATCTTAGCGTTAGTGATACCGGAAGCTCCGGGTTCAGCTAAATCTGACTGGCACCACTCGTTTAACGAAAAAAAAAATGAGAACAGACCCCGTAAAGAAGCAGAAAAGGTAAGTGAAGACAAGAAAAAAGCAAACAACGATTGGAGTGATTTCTAGTGAAATATTGGCAACTCATTGTCATTAATGCGCTGACTTTCTTAGCTTTATCAGGCTTTTTCCAAAATTCTTTTTACGTAGCGAATATTTGGATTGCATTAGCGGCAAGTTTAGTTTTGTCGGTATTGAATATAGCGGTCAAACCACTTTTGATTCTTTTATCTTTGCCAATAACGATACTGACTTTAGGACTGTTCAGTATTATTATTAATGCGAGCATGCTAAGTTTAACTTCTCTAATTATTGGTTCGGGATTTCAATTTGGAACGTTTGGAACAACGATAGTAGTTGCAATAATTCTATCGTTAGTAAATACGTTTATTACGAATAGAGTAAGAATGAATAGTTGGTAATTCAAACTAATTTTAACGGTATGCATCAGACGGATGAGTCGATGCATACCGTTTTTTTGGAAATAGATAGATAACTAGTCAATTTCAATCATTTGCTGGGAGATTTATGTGAAAAATGTGTGATTCTCTTTATTAGCCTAGCTTAAAATGGTAAAATAGAAAGTGGAAGCAATTTTTTGGAAAAACCAATTAACGATAAATAAGAGCAACCAGCAAAATGGAGCTTAGAGGAGAATAGCGTATGACTAACAGTGTAACAGTAAAAGAATTAGTGGACTCTCTAGAATTAGTTGTACATAACGGAGAGGGATTTTTGAATAGAACCATTCAAACAACGGATCTTTCAAGACCAGGGTTAGAATTAACTGGATACTTTAATTATTATCCAAAAGAACGTCTACAATTATTTGGTAGAACAGAAATTTCGTTTTCAGAGCGGATGTCTAGCGATGAACGTCTAATGGTTTTTCGTCGGATGTGTCAACCAGAAACACCTGCATTTCTAGTCTCTCGTAACATGGAGTTGCCAGTAGAATTGATTCAAGCAACGACTGAAAAAGAAATTCCATTATTATCATCATCGTATGCAACGACACTTCTAGCTAGTAATGTTACAAATTTTTTAGAAGAGCGACTAGCTGAACGAGAGTCTGTTCATGGTGTGCTGATTGATATTTATGGAATGGGTGTCATTATTACTGGTGATAGTGGTGTCGGGAAAAGTGAAACAGCTTTAGAACTGATTCAAAGAGGCCACCGTTTAGTAGCAGATGACCGGGTTGAACTTCACGTTGTTGGAGAAAATCGCTTAATAGGTGAACCACCTGAAATTTTACGTAATTTACTTGAAATTCGTGGAGTGGGCATCATCGATGTTGTTAACTTATTCGGTGTAGGAGCTATTCGCTTAAGTAAAATCGTTAATTTAATCGTTAATTTAGAGTTATGGGATAAAAATACTAAGTTTGATCGTTTAGGGTCTGCTGACGGAAAAAGAAGAATCTCAAATGTAGATGTTCCACTGATTTCCATCCCAGTTAAAACAGGACGGAATTTAGCGGTTATTATTGAAGCAGCTGCAATGAACCATAGAGCTAAACAAATGGGATACAATGCAACTGAAACATTTGAAAGAAACCTCGAAAAATTAATAAAAACTAATTCTGAAGAAGCTTAAAAAAGGAGATTAAAAAATGAATTTTTTATTCAGTGCAATTAATCCAATTGCATTTTCATTAGGACCACTTGACGTTCATTGGTACGGCGTTATTATTGCTTCTGCTATTTTTGCAGCGCTATTTTTAAGTACCCGTGAAGCAAAAAAACGTGGGATTGAAGGAGATCATATTATCGATATGGCTCTTTGGGCATTACCAATAGCATTTATCGGAGCACGCTTATACTATGTCATCTTTAAATTAGATTATTATTTGCAAAATCCAGGTGAAATTATAGCTATTTGGAATGGTGGAATTGCTATTTATGGTGGCTTGATTGCAGGAGGTCTAACGATTTATTGGTATACTAAAAAGCACGGTATCCCTATTTGGTTGATGCTAGATGTGCTTGTTCCAAATGTCTTATTAGCACAAGCGATTGGGCGTTGGGGCAACTTTATTAATCAAGAAGCACATGGTGGAGAAGTAACAAGAACTTTCTTAGAGAATCTTTATTTACCTGACTTTATTATCAATCAAATGAATATCAATGGAACGTATTATCAACCGACATTTCTTTACGAGTCACTGTGGAGTTTAGCTGGATTTATAGTGATTATCTTAGTGCGAAACCGTAAATCATTATTGCGCCGTGGTGAGGTAACGTTAACGTATGTCTTATGGTACTCATTAGGACGTTTCTTTATCGAAGGTCTACGAACAGATAGTTTAATGCTACTGGATTGGTTGCGTGTATCTCAAGTGTTATCGGTTATTTTATTCGTGGGTGCACTAATTATCTGGGTAATGAGAAGAAGAGATTATCCACCGGTACCTTATTATTTAGATGGACTAAGTAAAAATGAAGAAAAAGAGATAATAAAACTAAATTAAAATCTACTAGTATAGCTAAAATATCTTGTAACTAAAAAAGAAAATAATGATATGGAAATAGGAATAAGGAGTGATGAAATAATATGTTGAATAAGATTGCACTATTAGGTGCTGGTTCATGGGGTACGTCCTTGTCAATGGTTCTCGAAGAAAATGGACACGAAGTTCGTTTATGGAGTCACAGCCAGGAGCAAGTCGATGAAATCAATCAATTTCATACAAATAAACATTATTTACCAGAAGTGGTTCTTTCAAAAAATATAAAAGCTTTTACCGATTTAACAGAAGTTTTAGATTCGGTTGATGCTGTTTTATTTGTTGTTCCAACAAAAGCCATTCGCGAGGTAGCTAAGAAGGTGGAAGCTACCTTGAAAAAGTCAGTTATAATCATTCATGCAAGCAAAGGATTAGAACAAGAAACACATAAGCGTATTTCCGTTGTTTTAGAAGAAGAAATTTCTGCAGATAAACGCAAAGCAGTAGTTGTTTTATCTGGACCTAGCCATGCAGAAGAAGTAGCTGTTAAAGACTTAACCACCATTACTGCAGCATCACCTAATTTAGAATCTGCTACATTCGTGCAACAATTATTTATGAATGACTATTTTAGAGTTTATACAAACAAAGATATTATTGGAGTAGAGCTTGGAGCAGCATTAAAAAATATTATTGCACTTGGAGCAGGAGCTCTTCATGGTTTAGGTTATGGAGACAATGCTAAAGCGGCCTTAATGACTAGAGGTCTAGCAGAAATTAGTCGTCTAGGGGTAGCTTTTGGAGCCAATCCACTAACCTTTATTGGCCTAAGCGGAGTTGGCGACTTGATTGTAACGTGTACAAGCGTACATTCACGAAATTGGCAAGCCGGTAACTTTTTAGGAAAAGGTATGACGGTAAAGGAAACTCTAGCGCATATGGATATGGTTGCTGAGGGGATAACAACGACTAAAGCAGTCTATGAATTGGCAAAAGAAAGAGGTATAGAGATGCCGATTACTGCAGCAATTTATGACGTACTATATAATCATGCGAACGTTAAAGAGGCCGTAGATTCCTTAATGAAGCGTGTTGGGAAATCTGAAAGCTAATAAAACTAGGTTGATTAAAGAGTAAAGCATAGGAGGAAAATAGACATGCAAAAAGTTCGTAAAGCCGTCATTCCAGCTGCAGGGTTAGGAACTCGTTTCTTACCCGCTACAAAAGCAATGGCAAAAGAAATGTTGCCAATCGTTGACAAACCAACGATTCAATTTATTGTAGAAGAAGCCATTAATTCAGGAATTGAAGATATTTTGATTGTAACAGGCAAAAGCAAACGTCCGATTGAAGATCACTTTGATTCAAACCCAGAGTTAGAAGAAAATTTGAGAGCCAAAGATAAACTAGCCCTTTTAGAATTAGTGGAAGAAACAACTGGTTTGAACTTGTTTTTTGTTCGTCAGTCTTATCCAAAAGGCTTGGGTCATGCTGTTTTACAAGCAAAAGCCTTTATTGGAAATGAACCATTTGTTGTGATGCTCGGAGACGATTTGATGGAAGATGAAGTACCTTTAACGAAACAACTTATTAATGGATACGATAAAACGCATGCTTCTAACATTGCAGTAATGAAAGTTCCGCATGAAGACACATCTAAATATGGTATTATTGATCCTGAAGGACAAGTAGATGAAACAACTTATAACGTTCGTAGTTTTGTTGAGAAACCTAAACCAGAGGATGCACCAAGTGACTTAGCTATTATTGGACGTTACTTACTGACTCCTGAAATTTTCGATATTTTGGAAAAACAAGAGCCAGGTGCAGGTGGAGAAATTCAATTAACCGACGCTATTGATACGTTAAATAAAACGCAACGTGTTTTTGCGCATGAGTTTAAAGGACAGCGATTTGACGTTGGCGATAAATTTGGTTTCTTGAAAACCAGTATTCAATATGGCTTAAAACACGATGAAGTAAAAGATGCATTGCGTGAATACATTATTGAAATGGGCCAAAAGCTTGAAGAAGAAGATAAAAAAGAAAAAGATAACTAATTGGTTCATGGCAATAGTATTAGCGAGAAGTCGCTCACCTTACTAGGTGGTGCGATGGAACGCTTTTTTTATTGTAACTAGTTATTTAAAATTAAGAATAGACAGGTATATGAAATTAAGTGTCTATGTGCTATACTTGCTTATCAAAATAAAGTGTAATGAAGAGGAGGAAGCCAAATGTCAGATATGGAAAATGAAAAAGCAACCATTATCCCATTTATCCCAACTAGTGACTTTTATTTTCAAAGAGGAATTAACGCTTTTCAAAAAAATGATATGACAAAGGCTAAAGAGTACCTCTTACGTGCAAGTACGCTAAGTAAAACTGAGGAAGAAAGAATTTTCGCTCTTTGCCAGTTAGCTATTTGTCATCAACAAACAGGTGAATTTAGTGAATCAATGGAAATTTTAGAGGAGTTAATTCATAGTGACGGAGATATTTTTCCTGAAGCTTACTACTTCCAAGCCAATAATTATGCATTTTTAGATGAGTTAGAAAAATCATTGGAATTAGTTATCCAGTACTTAGAAATGGAACCAGATGGTGATTTTTCTGAGGAAGCAGAATCGTTGAAGCAAGTTATTGAAATTGAAATAAAAGACTATTAAAAATCAACTTCCATTTAGTAAGCAAATAGATGGAAGTTTTTTATTATACAGTGTAGAATAAAGGAATAAGTGATAAATTGACTGAATTTAAAGGAGATATACTATGGAAATAACAGAAAAAATATATGACGTAATTATTATAGGAGCTGGCCCCGGTGGTCTAACAGCAGCTCTATACGCTTCACGTTCAAACTTAAGCACATTAATGATAGAACGCGGAGTACCAGGTGGGCAAATGATGAATACCGCTGAAGTAGAAAACTACTCAGGGTTTAGTAGTATTAAAGGACCTGAACTTTCTGAAAACATGTACCAAGGAGCTAAACGTTTTGGAGCAGAGCATATCTATGGCGATATCAAAGAAATCATCGATGGTCGAGAATACAAAACAGTAATCTCAGGTAAAAAAGAATACAAAGCAAAAGCAATTGTGATTGCAACAGGTGCTGAACACCGTAAATTAGGAGCAGATGGAGAAGATCAATATAACGGCCGAGGCGTTTCTTATTGTGCAGTTTGTGATGGTGCCTTTTTCAAAAACAAGCACTTAATGGTAATTGGCGGTGGCGATGCAGCCGTAGAAGAAGGAACGTATTTAACTCAATTCGCTGAAAAAGTAACAATTGTTCACCGACGTGACGAACTAAGAGCACAAAAAATATTACAAGAACGAGCATTTAAAAATAAAAAAATAGATTTTATCTGGAACGCGACTGTTGAGACTATTTTCGGTGACGATATGAAAGTGACTGGAGTAAAATTAAAAGATACGCTAACAGGCGAGTTCAGCGATGCCCCTGCAGATGGTGTTTTTATTTACGTTGGTATTTTACCAAATTCAACTCAATTTAGAGAGTTAGGTATTACAGATGATGAAGGTTGGATTAAAACAAACGAGCGAATGGAGACAGCGATTCCTGGGGTTTTTGCAATTGGTGATGTCCGTTTAACACCATTGCGCCAAATTGCAACAGCTGTTGGAGATGGTAGCTTAGCTGGAGACAATGTTTTCCATTATATTGAAAGACTCAATGAAACGTTAGAAGCAGAAACCGTTAAATAAGGTGAATAAATGAATAAAAAAAGTAAGAAACTAGTGAATTATTCACTGGTCTCTTACTTTTTTTGTGATGTAATTTTAATGAAAGAAAATAAGATAAATGGTATACTTAAAAAAAGTAATTTAAACGTTTTCTATCAAATAGTAAAGGATGATTAAATATGACTTGGGAACAAACCTATGAAATTTGGAATAATTATGAATCGCTAGACGAAACATTAAAAGCTGAATTACTTACTTTAAAAGAAGATAAGCATAAGTTAGAAGACGCTTTTTATGCTCCTCTAGAATTTGGTACTGCTGGAATGCGTGGAAAAATAGGTGTAGGAATTAATCGTATGAATCCCTATACAATCCGTCAAGCAACAGAAGGCTTAGCATTGTTTATGGATAGCTTAGGAGAAGACATTAAAAAACGTGGTGTCGCGATTGCTTATGATTCAAGACACCAGTCTCCAGAATTTGCTATGGAAGCTGCAAAAACATTGGGCGCTCATAATATTCCTTCGTTTGTTTTTGAAAGTTTACGTCCTACGCCAGAATTATCATTTGCAGTTCGTCAGTTAAATGCGTATGCCGGAATCATGATTACAGCTAGCCACAATCCAGCATCTTACAATGGATACAAAGTATATGGCGAAGATGGTGGACAAATGCCTCCAAAAGAAGCTGATGCTTTAACATCATATGTAAGAAATGTTAAAAATAGTTTAACTGTTGACGTCATTTCAGAAGCTGATCTTAACTCTAAAGGACTTTTAACTATTTTAGGTGAAGAGATGGATCAACTGTATCTTGAGCAAGTCAAATCGGTTACGATTGATACTGAGTTGATTAAGCGAATGAGCGATAAGATGAAACTTGTCTTTACACCTTTACATGGTACAGGTCAGATGTTAGGGGAATGCGCATTAGCAAATGCAGGATTTAAAGGCATCACCGTTGTTCCAGAACAAGCTATTGCAGATCCTGATTTTTCTACGGTAAAATCGCCGAATCCTGAAGATCCAGCTGCGTTTGAATACGCTCTTCGTTTAGGAAAAGAAATAGATGCTGACCTTTTAGTTGCGACTGATCCAGATGCTGACCGTTTAGGAATAGCCGTTAAAACAACCGTTGGCAATTATGAAGTGCTAACAGGTAACCAAATTGCTAGTTTAATGCTTCATTATTTATTAACAACTCAAAGAGAAAAAGGGACATTAGCGGATAACGGAGTTGTATTGAAATCGATTGTATCCAGTGAGTTACCAACAGCGATTGCAGAACAATTTGGAATGAAAATGGTCAATGTTTTGACTGGGTTCAAATTCATTGCAGAAAAAATTAAACAATATGAAACGGACAAAAGTCAAAAGTTCTTATTTGGCTTTGAAGAAAGTTATGGTTACTTAGTGAAACCATTTGTCCGCGATAAAGATGCGATTCAAGCTCTTGTTTTGATTGCTGAAGTTGCCGCTTTTTATAAAGAACAAGATAAAACACTTTATGACGGTCTTCAAGATATCTACTATGAATTTGGTCACTATCAGGAGAAAACAATCTCTATGACAATGGATGGCATTGAAGGCGCTGAAAAAATAAAAGACTTAATTGCTAAGTTTAGAAAAGAGACACCAAGAGAATTTGCTGGAATTGGTGTAGAATATGTTGAAGATTTTGAAACAAGAGAACGTATCTATAGAGGTGGAAAAAAAGAAACAATCAATATGCCTTCATCTAATGTATTGAAATACAAAATGGTTGACGGTAGTTGGATAGCGATTCGACCATCAGGAACGGAACCAAAAATAAAATTTTATATTGGATCTTTTGCGACTTCTGCTAGCGAAGTAAAAAGAAAGCTAGCAGATTTTGAAGCAACAATTGCTATTGTAGTAAAAAACTAAGTTTAAGAAAGCCATAATGAGTTCAATCGCTCATTATGGCTTTTGACTATTAGTAAAGATTCAAAAAGAAACTTAGCTATACATGACACACCCGGAATGTTATAATAATAAGAGTGCTCGCAGAATGAGAACTCAAAGGAGAGTGCCAATAATGGTAGAAAATTTAGAATTAGTAATTATCACAGGGATGAGTGGCGCAGGTAAGACAGTAGCCATGCAAAGTTTTGAAGACATGGGTTATTTTTGCGTAGATAATATGCCTCCTAGCTTATTGCCTAAGTTTTGGGAATTAGTCAGAGAATCTGGAAAATTAACTAAAATTGCGTTAGTCATTGACTTACGTTCACGTGCATTTTTTGATGAAATTATTACTGCACTAGAAGGAATGGATAATACTACTTTTATTACAACTAAAATTTTATTTTTAGAAGCAGACGATGAAGAGCTTGTCTCTCGTTACAAAGAAACAAGAAGAACTCATCCTTTAGCAATGAATGATCGAGTGATAGAAGGAATTAAAAAAGAACGTGAATTGCTTAATGAAATCAAAGGACGTGCTCAAAAAGTTATTAACACGAGTTACTTGAGCCCACGTGAATTAAGGGAAGAAATCCAAACAACGTTTAATAAAAAAGCTGGAGCAGACTTATTCCGTATTGAATTGGTTTCATTTGGATTTAAATATGGTTTGCCTATCGATGCAGATGTAGTAATGGATGTTCGATTTTTACCAAATCCTCATTATGTTGATAATTTGAGACCTTTAACAGGTGTGGATAAGCCTGTGTATGAATACGTTATGAAACAGCCTGAAACTGAAATTTTTTACCGCAAATTTACTGAATTGCTAGATATTATTTTACCGGGCTATAAAAAAGAAGGAAAAAATAATGTCACTATTGCGATTGGGTGTACAGGTGGAAAGCACCGTTCGGTAGCTCTCACAGAACGAATTGGACAAAAAATTACAACGGATGGGTATCCGGTTCACATTACTCATCGCGATAAAGATAAGGTAAAAGAAACGGTCAATCGATCATGATGAATGAAAAAAAAGGAAGAAAACCTAAAATAGTAGTAATAGGTGGCGGGACCGGTTTACCTGTCATTTTACAAGGACTAAAAGCAAAACAAGCAGATGTCACAGCAATCGTAACTGTTGCAGACGATGGTGGCAGTAGTGGTTCATTGCGCCATTATGCAAATGTTGTTCCTCCAGGAGATATTAGAAATGTTTTATTATCACTTTCCAACATGCCTCAACAGCATAAGGATATCTTTCAGTACCGTTTTGATACAAAAGATAATTTTTTAGCGGGTCATTCTATTGGGAATTTAATTATTGCTGCTATGGCAGAAATGGAGGGCAATATTTTTGAAGCGATTCAAACTTTAGCAGAAATGATGGGTGTTGATGGGCATGTTTATCCGGCAGCAGAAGAGCCCTTACTTTTGCATGCTATTTTTGAAGATGGATCAAAAATTGTTGGAGAATCTAAAATTGCAAAAGTAAGTAAAAAAATTGAAAGAGTTTTTGTTACGGCCAATGAAGATAATCACCAAGTAAAAGCTTCTAGAGAGGTCTTAAAAGCTATCCAAGAAGCAGATATGGTCGTATTAGGTCCAGGTAGTTTATTTACAAGTATTTTACCTAATTTAATGATTGGTGATTTGGGGCAAGCTGTCGTAGATACGAAAGCTGAAGTTGTTTATATTTGTAATATCATGACTCAGTTAGGCGAAACAGAAAACTTTACAGACTCAGACCATGTGGATGTGCTGCACAAACATTTAGGGAAAAGGTTCATAGATACCGTATTGGTTAATACTGAACACGTCCCTAAAGACTATGTGAATTATGTAAAATACGAAGAGTACTTAGTACAAGTTTCACATAATTTTACTGGCTTATCTAAAGAAATCCCACGTGTTATTTCGGATAATTTTCTCTTATTCAGAGACGAAGGAGTTTTTCACGATGGGGAAAAAGTAGTAGAAGAATTATTTAAATTAGCTTATGAAACAAATCGTATTCGCTATGCCAAAGCTTAACGAATTTGCTAATGAAAGTTAAAGGAGGCGGATATAGTTGTCTTATGCTTCAGAAGTTAAAAAAGAGTTAACTCAATTAGAAGTTCATCGCGAGCATGCTAGAGCTGAACTAGCAGCGTTAATTCGAATGAATGGAACAGTTAGTTTAGTAAATAAAAAATTTGTATTAAATATCCAAACAGAGAATGCGGCAATCGCAAGAAGAATTTATATTTTGCTGAAAGATCATTTTTCTGTTGAAAGTGAATTGCTAGTTCGACGAAAAATGAAATTAAAGAAAAACAATGTTTACGTTGTAAGACTAAAAAGAGGAACACAAACAGTTTTATCTGATTTATCTATTATGGATGGGATGATTATACACAGCCATGTTCCGGAAGAGATTATGACGAACTCTCAAAAAATGCGTTCTTATTTGAGAGGATCTTTTTTAGCCGGTGGATCAGTTAATAATCCAGAGACTAGCCGGTACCATTTAGAAATTTATTCTAATTATACCGAGCACAATGATGATATCTGTCAAATGATGAATTATTTTGATATGAATGCTCGAACATTAGAAAGACGCAATGGATTCATTACTTATTTAAAAGAGGGTGAAAAGATAGCTGATTTTCTGGCGCTCATAGGCGCGACGAGTGGGATGCTGAAATTTGAAGACGTGCGAATTGTTCGAGATATGCGAAACTCTGTTAATCGTTTAGTAAATTGTGAGAACGCTAATTTAAATAAAGTAATTGATGCAGCTAGTAAGCAAATAGAAAGCATCAAGTACATTGATGATGTCATGGGATTAGACAAACTGCCTGCTAAATTACAAGAAATTGCTTTAGCAAGGCTTCAGTCTCCTGAAGTTTCTTTAAAGGAACTAGGAGAAATGATTCCCAGCGGTCAAATCAGCAAGTCAGGTATTAATCACCGTTTACGCAGATTAAATGAGATAGCAGAAAAATTAAGAAACCAACCTACTGCAAGTCATTAATGCTTACTTTAAACTTTAAAGAGCAAAAAATACCCACGAACTGTGTAGGATACTCAGATTGTAGGTATTTATGTTGTTTTAAAAAAGCTTGTTACTCTTCAAAGCGTTTTCGTTTAAGAGAGGTTGGAATTAAAAGAGCTTCACGATATTTAGCAACTGTTCTGCGAGATATTTCGACTCCGTCTTTTGCTAGTAGTTCAGTTAACTTTTGATCGGATAAAGGTTTTCGCTTGTTTTCAGAATCGATAAAATATATTAATTTCTTTTTAACTTCATTCGTAGAAACTAATTCAGACTGTTCTGAGGTTGATTCCTCTGTTGCTAGGACATTTAATGCATTCGTAAAAAAATGTTTCAATTCAAAAATACCAAAAGTTGTTTCTAAATATTTATCATTAATTGAACGACTAACTGTTGATTCATGTATCTCGAGTTCAGTTGCGATATCTTTCAATGTCAAGGGTTGGACAGGATGATCTGGTAAAATAAAGAATCCTTTTTGTTTTTTTACAATAGCTGTTCCAACACGTAAAATCGTATCGCCTCTTTGTGTAAGACTGCGTTGGAGCCAGTCATATTCAGCTTGTTTTTCTTTAATAAAGTGAGTAACATCTTTATCTTTTACTTGTATCATATCTTCGTAGTAAGAAGATTGAAATGCAATAACAGGCAGTCCGGATTTAACAGAAATCACTTTTAGTTCTTTAGAATCTACTTCAACAAAAAGATCTGGTTTAAGAAATTGTTCTTTTTCTCCATTAAACAATGCACCTGGATAAGGAGTTAGTGTTTGAATGAAATCAAAGATGCGTTGTATTTCATTTAATGAGACATCTAATTTTCTGGTAATTTCCTTCCACTTGCGATTTGTGAAAAGATCAAATTCTTCTTCTAAAATAATATAAGCCATATTTGGCGCATCTTCATGGCGTTCTGTTTGAAGCATTAGGCACTCTTGTAAATTTCTAGCTCCAACACCACCTGGTTCTAACTGTTGGAGTAAAACAAGTGCATCAAGAATTTGAAGAGGTTGAGCTTTTGTTAACCGTTCAGCTTCTTCTAAGGTAATGGTTAAATAGCCATTAGTATCTAAATATTCACTTAGCCAGATAACTAATTCCCTTAACCGGGTATCACGCATGGTTAAATGGATTTGTTCATAAATGTATTCAAATAAAGACAAGTAGGTATCGGGAATTTGATTCATATAATTCGTTTCATCATCGTCCGGATTATAGGCAATAGTAGTTGGGAAATTTTCAATTAGTCGCTCTTGAGGAACACTTACTTCAATTAAAGGGTTTCCTAAAGCTTTTTGGTTTAAGAAATTCAATAAATCTTCTTGATTGTATTGTAACATTTGGATAGATTGTTGGAGTTGTTGTGTCATGGCCATTTTTTGAACTTGATTTTGTTGTTGAGAAAAAGATTGTTCAAAATTCATGTAGCGGCCTCCTTTGATAAGATTGTAGGTATACTAGTATTGTAACACAAAGAATGAGTGTATTTTTTATCTAATGTCAGAGTTGGAAAAAGAATAGGTTAGCTAAAGCCCTTGTTTTTTAACGAGATATCAGCTAAAATGAATTGGTTAGGCTTGGTTAATTTGTCTCCTTGGTGTAATGGATAGCACGTAAGATTCCGGTTCTTGAGATGGGGGTTCGATTCCCTCAGGAGGCATTTATTAAGACGTATAAATACTGATTTAACAGTTTTTTTTAATTATACTATCTAATTCCCATAAAAACATCTATTGTCGAAGTTTTTCATCTTCTATGGCAGTAGGTGCTTTTTTATTTTTATTAATCTAACTAATCAATGGATAGTTAGAAAAACATAGTGGAATTTGAAAATAGGCACCTTTTACGTATGGAATTTTACTATAATCTAGAAAATAGTTGTAAGGAATCGCGAGTAGTTAAAGGAGTGCTAAAATATGGAACAAACAAATCATTCGCTAAAGAAAATTGGACTTTTTCTACTATATACTTTTTCTATAACTTGGTTGTCTTGGCTAATTATTATTATAGCAATAGATATTTTAATGCTCTTTGGTACGGTGAACCTTTGTTTTATATCCCCATGTTAATTGGTGGGTTAGGACCTGCCTTTAGCTCTTATATCATTTATCAAACGTTCAATAAAGAGTCTAACAAAAAATCTTTTTTAAAATTCATTTTTGACAGGAAAATAGATAGAAAATCGTGGTTAATATTTGGATTTTATATCATTTGACGTTTCTTTATGGTTTGGATTGCGTTTGGGATAAAGGAGTCAATATTCATTTTTTATATGCTCCTTAACTTTCCAATTTTTATTATTGGAGGTGGACTTGAGGAATTAGGTTGGCGTGGGTATTTACAACCTAAATTAGAAAAAATAGTTAGTTATTTTCCATCTGTTATAATTGTTGGGATTATTTGGAGTATATGGCATCTACCATTATGGGCAATAAAGGGGACTCCACAAAGTGCCATACCATTTGGATTATATTTATTTTTAGGAGTGATTTTATCTTTCACATTTACGACAATTTATAAATACACAAAAAACTTATTTCTCTGTATTTTAAGTCATGCATGGTTCAATGGATGTATTGGGTTAGCTGTTTACATAAGCAGCGAAGGCTATTTACAACTAAATTTAAATTGGAAAGTATTTTTAGTTTTTATCATCGAACTAATCGTATCTGTCATTTTAGGATTACTCTATAATCGTACAATGTTTATAGAAAAAAATAAAAGAGACTTGCTATAAATAAGCAAGTCCAATGAAATAATCTATTTTATTTAATTTAAAAATAGTGTGTTTCTTACTTTCCAGTCCTCTAGTTTGATAGAAACCCAAAAACTATAGATACCTAAAGTAACGATAGACAATAACACCCACTTAATCCAATGCCCAAATAATCCAACTGCTGAACCGACAAACTTCATTCTTTTTCCTTCTATAACAGTATGATTGATTTTCCAACCATAAACCATACATAATGCCCAAGGATAGCAAATCCCTAATGTAAGTACAGTGACAGTTAATCCTAGAAGATTCCATCCGATAAAACTAAGTAATCCTCCGTCAAAATAAGAGTTAGTATTTTTTCTCGTCTCCATGTTTAATCTCCTTTCACTAATTAGTTCACGTGAGTGTGCTTTAATTGTACCCATAATAATTAATAACGCTACTTTTTTATGAACTAATTCTATTATTTGACCTTAGTTGACCAAAAGAGTAAAATACAAAATAGCAAGACTGAAACAAGTTTATGTTACAATACAAAAGAATACCATTTTAAGGAGGAAACAAGTTATGAATTTAATCCCTACAGTAATAGAACAATCATCAAGAGGTGAGCGTGCATACGACATCTATTCTCGTCTATTAAAAGATCGTATCATTATGTTAAGTGGAGAAATCAATGATGATGTAGCAAACTCAGTAATCGCTCAACTATTATTCTTAGATGCACAAGACCCTGAAAAAGATATTTATATTTATATTAACTCTCCAGGAGGAAGCGTAACAGCTGGATTTGCTATTTACGATACAATGAACTTTATTAAAGCAGATGTTCAAACAATCGCAATGGGAATGGCTGCTTCAATGGGAAGCTTCTTATTAACAGCTGGAACTAAAGGGAAACGTTATGCATTACCAAATGCTGAAGTAATGATTCACCAACCACTTGGTGGAGCACAAGGACAAGCGACAGAAATTGAAATTGCTGCACGTCATATTTTGAAAACACGAGCACGTTTAAACCAAATTTTATCTGAGCGTACTGGACAACCGATTGAAGTTATTGAACGCGATACAGATCGCGATAACTACATGTCGGCTGAAGATTCTAAGGCATACGGATTGATTGACGAAATTATGGAAAACAGTGCAGATTTAAAAGGATAAGAATAATAGAGAAGATGGGGAGACAACAAGCCTCATCTTCTTTCGTTTTGCGAAAAGAAATAAAATCAATTTTAAGAAGATAATTCAAAATGGTAACACTTGTGTCAAATTTTCTTTATACTGTGAAGTACTAAAGAGTAAAGGGGATTTTATAATGGATACTAGCAAAATAAAAGCAAAAGAAGTAGAGACTGTTTATGGATTGAAAATTGGAGACGCTAACGCACCAGTTAAAGTTATTGAATTTATTAACGTAAGTTGTCCTTTTTGTAAGAAATGGCATGATGATTCGAAGGAGCTCTTGGCTAAATATGTAGAAGAAGGAAAAGTGCAACGAATCATTAAGCATTATAATAAGGAGACACCTCATTTGAGAAAAGGAAACGTCGTTCATCGTTATCTAGATTACTCTACTCCTGAAGTCGCTTTAAAAGAAATAGATTACTTTTATGAGAAACAAGGCGAATGGGGCAACTTAAACAGTATGGATGAAATTGCAGCTTACGTTGAAGAAAAACGCGGTTTAACGATACAGCCAAATGAAAAAGAAATAGCTAGTATTATTGAAGAAGCCGTTCGAGCTAACGTAGAGTTAGTTCCATCAGTTTTTATCGGGGATGAAGTTTTTGATGAACATATTACAGTAGATGAACTGCAGATCTTAATTGAGAATGAATTAAATTCAGCTAATAAATAATCGGATAGGTTAATCAATAAATACAAGCTAAATAACCTCATTAGTTATGAAAAAGAAGACAAGAATTTTAAATAACTAAGCATATAAATAGTTATATTTATAGAAAAAGCGTATAATAAGCGTGTACAAAGAAGAAATATAGTAAACTAGAATAGCAAAATGAAATTTCTAGTTTAACTAAAAAAAGGGGTGGTTTTAATGGCTAAAGTAATAGATTTCAAATCGTTAAAAAGATTTAACATTATTATGGGGTTATTGCATTTAGTCCAAGGGAGCTTAATGCTTGGATTTGCTATTTTTATTGATCGAATTGCTGATTTTAAGATTCCTATTCGCTCTTATTTCCTTACATTTGATACAACTCAGATGAGATTGTTAACTGAAGAAAAAGAACTTTTTAGTGCTCCATTCGGGATAATGGTCTCTTTATTTTTATTTATCTCTGCACTAGCACATTTTATTATTGTGACGCCTTGGGGAAATAAAATATACAATAAAGATTTAGAAAGAAATATGAATCGCTTTAGATGGTATGAATATGCGATTAGTTCGTCATTAATGATTATTTTAATAGCGATGTTGTTTGGTGTATATGACATTGGATCACTTATTTTAATGTTTGTTCTTAATGCCACGATGAATCTATTCGGTTTAGTCATGGAGGAAATGACTTACTACAGAAAGTCAACAGATTGGAAGTCGTTTATTTTTGGAACAATTGCCGGTTTCGTTCCATGGATAGTTATTTTATTGTACGCATTCGGAAATGCTGATCCATCAGAAGTTCCTTGGTTCGTTTATGCTTTAGCAGGAACCTATTTTGTTTTCTTTAATCTGTTTCCAGTAAATATGATTTTACAGTATAAAAAAGTCGGTCCCTGGAAAAATTATCTTTATGGAGAACGTGCCTACATCATTTTAAGTTTAGTTGCTAAATCTGTATTAGCATGGTTAGCGTTTGCAGGAGTTATGCAGCCTGGTTAAGAGTCTAAAATAATAAAAATAAAACCACTCAATAGACGATGTCTGCTGAGCGGTTTTATTTTTATTCAAACAATATTGTTACTATTCATTCTTTAGAGTGAGGTAAAAAAATGCGAATAATATTCCTTGGTTTGCCCCTTAAAGCTTGAAACTAAAAAGACTAGATGATATAATGGTAGAAGTAAGGAATAAAAGCAGTGCACATTTTTAGACTGCAGTGGAAAACAAGAGTAGAGCATACAGTTAACTGAATGTCTTGTTTCACTTAAATCTCTTGTTTTTTTAGTCAACAAGGGTCGCCCGGCGACTCACGTGGTCGTTAATTGACCCACTGAGAAAGAGGGAACTCATGCAGGATATATTGTCTATCGTAGAAAAAGTTACACCGGACATTATGGATACGCTGAGGAGACGGTATCAAATTTTGCGCAATGTTTATTTACTAGGTCCTATTGGGCGTAGAGTGCTGGCCGACAAAATGGATATTACTGAGCGTGTACTAAGAACTGAAGTAGACGCATTGAAAAGACAGGGCTTAATTAAAACATCTAAAGTAGGCATGCAGCTAACCGTAAGTGGAGAAAGTGTATACCATGATTTAGATCAGATAATGGGCCAATTATTGGGGATGCGAGAGAAAGAAAATCAATTAGCCACCTATTTTAAGATAGAACATTGTGTAATTGTTTCTGGAAATGTTGAGGAGCAGCCCAAGGTTCAAGATGAGTTAGGACGCGCAACAATGGATTCGTTGAAGGTATTATTACCTGAAGGAATGAACATCATTGCTGTTATGGGCGGAACAACAATGGCAGAAGTTGCGAATCATATGGATGGAAGTCTTTCCTACCACCGTAAATTATTGTTTGTACCAGCTAGAGGTGGACTAGGTGAGTCAGTAGAAATCCAAGCTAACGCTGTTAGTGCACAGATGGCTAAGAGAACTGGTGGGAAAAACCGTGTTTTATATGTACCAGAACAAGTGAGCGAAGAAACGTACAAGCCGCTCTTAAAAGAACCAGAGATCAAAAAAACGCTAGATCTGGTGGAACAAGCTAACTGTGTTCTCTATAGTATTGGAGATGCAACACATATGGCAAAGCGCAGAGGTATGAGCAAAGAAGTTCTAGCTCTGATTAAAAACAAAGCAGCAGTTGGTGAAGCTTTCGGAGAATTCTATAACCAGAATGGGGAAGTTGTTTATAAAATCCCACGTATTGGTATGCAATCAAAAGATCTTACACGAATACCAAGTGTGATCGCAGTTGCAGGAGGAAATTCTAAAGCCAAGGCGATTGAAGCACATATGAAAAATGTACCTTCCCAAACGTGGTTAATCACAGACGAAGGTGCCGCCAATCAGATTTTAAGAGGGATAACCCTTTAAAATAAATTTTTTACGATTCCTAAAGGAGGAAATTTAGTTATGACAGTTAAAGTAGGTATTAATGGTTTTGGACGTATTGGTCGTCTTGCATTCCGTCGCATTCAAGAAGTAGAAGGTATGGAAGTAGTAGCAATCAACGATTTAACAGATGCAAACATGTTGGCTCACTTGTTGAAATATGATACAACACAAGGACGTTTCAATGGTGAAGTTGAAGTTAAAGATGGCGCATTCAATGTTAACGGCAAAGACGTAAAAGTTTTAAGCAACCGTAACCCTGAAGAACTTCCATGGGGAGAATTAGGCGTAGAAATCGTTTTAGAATGTACTGGCTTCTTCAATTCTCAAGAAAAAGCTGAATTACACTTAAAAGCAGGAGCTAAAAAAGTTGTAATCTCTGCACCTGCATCAGGCGACATGAAAACAATCGTTTACAATGTAAACCACGAAATTCTTGACGGTTCTGAAACAGTTATTTCTGGAGCTTCATGTACAACGAACTGTTTAGCACCTATGGCTCAAGTACTAAATGACAAATATGGAATTGTTCAAGGTTTAATGACTACAATTCACGCTTATACAGGTGACCAAAATACATTAGATGCTCCACACGCTGGTGGCGACTTCCGTCGTGCTCGTGCAGCAGCAGCTAACATCGTTCCTAATACAACTGGAGCTGCTAAAGCAATTGGTTTAGTTATTCCTGAATTAAAAGGTAAATTAGATGGAGCAGCGCAACGTGTGCCTGTACCGGCTGGTTCATTAACAGAATTAATCACTGTTTTAGAAAAAACTGTAACAGTTGAAGAAGTTGACGCAGCTATGAAAGCAGCATCAAACGAGTCTTATGGTTACACTGAAGACCCAATCGTTTCTTCAGACGTTTTAGGCATGACATTTGGTTCATTATATGATGCAACTCAAACAAAAGTTATGACCGTTGGAGACAAGCAATTAGTTAAAACTGTTTCTTGGTATGACAATGAAATGTCATATACTGCACAATTAATTCGTACGTTAGAGTATTTCGCTAAATTGAGCAAATAATTAATAAAGACGTTTTGATAAGCGGGGGAGCTGCGCGCTTCCCTGTTTTTATTTTTGAATAAATTAGTAGAATTGAGGAGGATCTCAATGGTAAAAAAAGTTGTAACAGATTTAGAATTAAAAGATAAAAAAGTACTGGTCCGTGCTGATTTCAACGTGCCAATGAAAGACGGTAAAATCACGAATGATAACCGTATCCAAGCTGCTTTACCAACGATTCAATACATTATTGAACAAGGTGGAAAAGTTATTCTTTTCTCTCATTTAGGTAAAGTGAAAACAGAAGAAGACAAAGCAGATAAAACATTGCGTCCTATTGCAGAGCGTTTGAGCGAATTATTAGGTAAAGAAGTAACCTTCGTACCTGAAACTCGTGGCAAAGAATTAGAAGATGCTGTTGCTTCATTAGCAAATGGCGAAGTCTTATTATTCGAAAACACTCGTTTTGAAGACATTGATGGCAAGAAAGAAAGCAAAAACGACGCTGAACTTGGTAAGTACTGGGCTAGCCTAGGTGACGTATTCGTCAACGATGCATTCGGTACAGCCCACAGAACACATGCTTCAAACGTTGGAGTTGCTTCTAATCTTGAAACAGCTGCTGGGTTCTTAATGGATAAAGAAATCAAGTTTATCGGTGGTGCAGTTGATGAACCACAACGTCCTTTTATTGCTATTTTAGGCGGCGCAAAAGTTAGTGATAAAATTGGAGTTATTGAAAACTTATTAGATAAAGCGGATAAAGTTCTTATTGGTGGAGGAATGACTTATACATTCTACGCTGCTAAAGGAATTGAAATCGGTAAGTCATTAGTTGAGGAAGATAAAATTGAATTAGCTAAGACTCTTATTGAAAAAGGCGGCGACAAATTAATTTTGCCGGTTGACTCAATCACAGCTCCTGAGTTTAGTAATGATGTTGCTAATGAAGTTCATGAAGCAATTCCAAATGATCAAATGGGACTAGACATTGGGCCAAAAACAATTGAATTATTCACTAAAGAATTACAAGGTGCTAAAACAGTTGTATGGAACGGACCAATGGGCGTATTTGAAATGACAAACTTTGCTAACGGTACAATTGGTGTGTGTGAAGCTATTGCAAACTTAACAGATGCAACAACAATTATTGGTGGCGGAGATTCTGCAGCAGCAGCTATGGAACTTGGTTTTGCTGATCAATTCACTCATATTTCTACTGGTGGCGGAGCATCTCTTGAATATCTTGAGGGCAAAGAATTACCAGGAGTATCATCAATCTCTAACAAATAAGATAGTTTTTAGCTAGATGAAAGGAAGTTATTTTTTATGCGTAAACCAATTATAGCTGGCAACTGGAAATTAAATAAAACAGCTTCAGAAGCTTTAGCATTTGTTGAAGCAGTTAAGTCAAACATTTCTTCAGCAGAAAAAGTGGACTCTGTTATTGGAGCTCCTACTTTATTTTTACATGAATTAGTAAATGCTGCTAAAGGCACAGAATTAAGAATTGCAGCTCAAAATGCTTATTTCGAAAATTCAGGTGCTTTTACTGGAGAGACAAGTCCAGCAGCATTAAATGATATCGGAGTAGACTATGTGATCATCGGACACTCAGAACGTCGTGAGTATTTCCATGAAACAAACGAAGACGTTAACAAAAAAGCTCATGCTATTTTCAACAATGGTATGACACCAATTATTTGTTGTGGTGAAACGTTAGAACAACGTAAAGCTGGACAAACAAATGAATGGGTAAGCCAACAAATCGTAGCAGCAATTGCTGGTTTAACAAAGGAGCAAGTTGCTAAATCTGTTCTTGCTTACGAGCCTATCTGGGCAATTGGAACAGGTAAATCATCTACATCTAAAGATGCAAATGATACATGTTCTGTTATTCGCGAAACGATCGCTAAAGAAGTTTCTAAAGAAGCAGCTGAAGCAGTCCGTATCCAATACGGTGGCAGTGTGAAACCTGAAAATATCGCTGAATACATGGCTCAATCAGATATTGATGGAGCACTAGTCGGTGGAGCTAGCTTAGAACCAGATTCTTTCTTAGCATTATTGGGGGCAATTAAATAATGAAAAAATCACCAGTAGCCATCATTATTCTTGATGGACTTGGATGGCGTAACGAAGTCATGGGTAATGCGGTAGCGCAAGCTAAAAAACCTAATTTTGATCGCTACATGGATATTTATCCTCACAATCAATTAAAAGCTTCTGGTCTAGACGTAGGTCTTCCAGCAGGCCAAATGGGGAATTCAGAAGTTGGACATACCAATATTGGTGCTGGACGCATTGTTTACCAAAGCTTAACTCGTATTGATAAGGCAATCGAAGATGGTGATTTCCAAGTAAATCCAGTTTTAAGTGGAGCGATGAATCATACGATTGAAAACCAATCTGATTTACATTTATTTGGATTATTGTCTGACGGTGGTGTGCATAGTCACATCAACCACTTGATTTCTTTAATCAAAACAGCAAAAGAAAAAGGCGTACGCAATATTTACGTTCATGCTTTTCTTGATGGACGCGATGTAGCGCCTAATTCAGGAATTGGCTACGTAGAGCAATTAGAAAAAGCCATGCAAGAAATTGGAGCAGGTGAAATTGCAACAGTTTCCGGACGCTTTTATGCAATGGATAGAGATAAGCGCTGGGAACGTGTCGAAAAAGCTTACAATGCTATCGCTCATGGCGAAGGTGTTAAAGCAACTAGTGCGATGGAAGCTGTTCAAACAAGCTATGCATCAGAGAAATTTGATGAGTTTGTTCTTCCAACAGTGATTGAAAAAGACGGCAAGCCCGTAGCAAATGTAAAAAGTAACGACGCTATCATCTTTTTCAACTTCCGACCAGATCGTGCTATCCAATTATCTAATGCTTTCACAAATGACGAGTGGGAACACTTTGAACGTGGCGTTAGAGCTCAAAATGTTAAATTTGTTACAATGACTTTATACAACCCAAGCATCAAAGCTGAAGTTGCATTTGCACCAATTCCAATGAACAATGTAATTGGAGAAGTTCTTTCTGACAAAGGTTTGAAACAATTGCGTATTGCAGAGACAGAAAAATACCCACATGTTACATTCTTTATGAATGGTGGTCGTAATGAAGAGTTCCCGGGAGAAAACCGCATTTTAATTCCTTCCCCTAAAGTAGAAACGTATGACTTGAAACCTGAAATGAGTGCTTACGAAGTGACAGATGCATTAGTGGCTGATATTGAAGCAGACCAATCTGATGCAATCATCTTGAACTTTGCTAATCCAGACATGGTAGGTCACTCAGGCATGCTAGAACCAACAATTAAAGCAATTGAAGCAGTGGATGAAAATCTAGGACGTATTGTTGATGCCATCGTTGCTAAAGGCGGCTATGCTATTATCTTTGCAGATCATGGTAATGCAGATACAATGCTTACTCCAGAAGGAAATCCACACACTGCTCATACAACGGTACCTGTACCCGTAATTGTAACGAAAAAAGGTGTTACATTACGTGAGGGCGGAAGATTAGCAGATATTGCTCCAACAATGCTAGATTTATTAAACATTGAAAAACCAGTAGAAATGACTGGAGAAAGTTTAATAATTAACCCATAATTTGTTAGTTTTGATGTAAAATAGAAACTGATGAAACCTATTCTATTGTTTTATCTGTTGATTTGCGCAAATCAACGTAAAAAAATGATTCACGGTAGATTTTATATGAGTAAAATTAACAAGAGCCTGCAGATCCTGTTGAGGATAAAGTATGAAGTTGAATCAGATAATTTATAGAAAATAATGAATAGGCAGAATCGATTGAAAATCATTGCATCTTAGGTAAAATATAATTAGAATGAAGCCATGGACAATAACGTCCTAGGTCAAAAATATTGAAACTCAAAGGAGAGTAATATAAATGCCATTTATTACAGATATTTTAGCTCGCGAAGTACTAGATTCACGAGGAAACCCAACAATCGAAGTAGAAGTTTACACAGAAAGCGGAGCATTTGGCCGTGGAATGGTTCCTTCAGGCGCATCAACTGGTGAGCACGAAGCAATCGAATTACGTGATGGAGACAAAAATCGTTACCTTGGCAAAGGTGTTACTAAAGCCGTTGATAATGTAAATAACATTATTTCAGAAGCTATCTTAGGATTTGACGTACGCGATCAAATGGCAATCGATAAAACAATGATTGAATTAGATGGCACACCAAACAAAGAAAAATTGGGAGCAAATGCTATTTTAGGTGTTTCTATTGCCGTTGCACGCGCTGCTGCTGATTTCTTAGACCTTCCTTTATACCAATATTTAGGTGGATTTAATGCTAAAACATTGCCAACACCAATGATGAACATTATTAATGGTGGATCACATGCTAACAACAGTATTGACTTCCAAGAGTTCATGATTATGCCTGTGGGAGCGCCAACATTTAAAGAAGCTCTACGTATGGGAGCAGAAGTTTTCCATGCATTAGCTGGTATCTTAAAAGAAAAAGGTTTAGCAACTTCTGTTGGTGACGAGGGTGGATTTGCTCCTAACTTGAAATCAAACGAAGAAGGCTTTGAAGTTATTATCGAAGCAATCAAAAAAGCTGGCTACAAACCTGGTGAAGATATTGTTCTTGCTATGGATGCTGCTTCTTCAGAATTCTACAACAAAGACAAAGGTGTTTATGACTTAGCAGATTCAGGCGAAGGTGAAAAAACAGCTGACGAAATGATCAAAATTTATGAAGACTTAGTTGCTAAATACCCAATCATCTCTATTGAAGATGGCTTAGATGAAAATGACTGGGAAGGAACTAAGAAATTAACGGATGTTTTAGGCGATAAAGTTCAAATCGTTGGAGATGATATCTTTGTTACAAACCCTGAAAAATTAGCTAAAGCAATTGAGATGGGCGTTTCAAACTCAATCCTTATCAAAGTTAACCAAATCGGTACATTAACTGAAACATTTGATGCTATTGAAATGGCTAAAAAAGCTGGTTATACAGCAGTAGTTTCTCACCGTTCTGGTGAAACAGAAGATTCAACAATTGCTGATATCGCTGTTGCAACAAATGCTGGTCAAATTAAAACTGGATCACTTTCACGTACAGACCGTATTGCAAAATACAACCAATTGTTACGTATTGAAGATCAATTAGGCGACCTAGCTGTTTATGGTGGACTAAAAGCTTTCTACAACTTAAAAAAATAAGCGATTTAAGTAAATAGAAGTTAACCCATTTAACGTCTATTTACAAACTAAAAAGCAAAAAAATGAAACCTTTGTTGGTCGGACCCATTCCGAACAACGAAGGTTTTTTTATTATGTATTTAGCCCACTGATTGTATGATATACTAACTTTATCAGGAGTAAATTTGAAAGGTAGTGAGAACGTGGATTCAAATTATATCTTTTTAAAAGAGGCATTTCCTGACTTATTTAAAAGTATTAGAGAAATGGAGATACACCCAAATAACTATTCCTTACAAACTAGAGAGGCAATAAGCCTATTAGAAAAAATGCTTAAGCAATTTGTTTTTAAGATAGAAGCATTCGAAAAGGAAAATTACAATAAATTGTATTGCGCTATCAATGAAATTCCTAAGAGAATGGAGCTAGATTCGTCTATTGTAGATACGATGCATCGTTTAAGAAGAAAAGGGAACAAAGCTAAACATGAAGACCACATAATTACTAAGTTAGAATTAGAAGATACATTATCTGATTTTTTTGAATTTACAAAGTGGTGGTATGATCAAAAGACTGGTATCAAAATACAAGCTCCTTATGTTAAAGAAGATGGACTAACGGATTACCTTAAACTAAAAGCTGTTTCAATCGAAGATTGTGAATTTAATTATACTGAAATAGCAGAATGTGATTCATTTTTTAGAACATAATAGACTAAAGGGAGGTGCTTTTAATCATGTTAGGAAAAGAAGAGCGAGTGATTTATGAGAAATTACACTATAAAACTGTTGAACAGTATGAAATAGTAGTAGAAGAGGTTAATTTAATTGCTCAAGAAATTTATGAAAATAAACAAAAATTGTATCATACTATTTTAAGGTGTGTTAATTATTATAATTTATTTAGAAACACTCCTGATGAAATTAGTATCACTATTGAATCTACAGAATCAAGTTTAAAAGATTTTACATTTGAGCTACAAACGTTAGAAAAAGAGATAAAGAAAATAGATGAAAAGGTAATCAAATCTGCAGCTGCAGTTACGGGTACGGGAGCAGTTGTTGGAGTATTAGGAGCTAATATTTTAATGGCTTCAGCCACTACTTTTGGTGTTGCTTCTACAGGAACAGCTATCAGCGCATTATCTGGAGCAGCAGCAACTAACGCAGCTTTAGCTTGGCTTGGTGGCGGAGCACTAGTAGCTGGCGGTGGTGGAATAGGATTGGGTTCTTTAGTTGTTGGGCTAACAGGACCAATAGGTTGGGCTGTCGGTGGGGCTGGGGCGTATATGATTGGAAAAGGCACTAAAAAAAAGAATGAAAAAATGACCTTAGAAATTAAAAAAAAGATAGACAACATACTTAAAGAAATTAAGAATCTAAAACGAGTAACTCCGGAAATAATACTGTTCAGAGATAAACTTAGTGAAGCAAGTTCTGATATTAATGAACAGTATGCTTTTTTATCAAAGAAAATCATAACCATTGATTATGAATTACTAGATGAGATTCAAAGAAAAGCATTGAGTAATTTTGCAAATGCTACTAAACTACAAGCTAAATTATTAAATAAAAGAGTAAAGTTTAGTAAGTGATAGGAACGAACTTAAAGAATCTTTATTGGCGGACTCATTCCGAACAACGAAGGTTTTTTTATTCATACACTATTAAAATAGTGTATGAATTTATAATGTGGTATACTCGTATGGATAATAGAAAAAGGCGGTGAATAGATGAAGCGCAAAGATTTGATTTATCACTATGTTAAAAAAAATACAGAACGGTTAACTAAAGAAGAAATCGAATTTGGCAATGGTTTAACGACTCTCGAAATTGCGGAAGAGTTAGATATTATTCGTAACAATGTTAGTAAGGAACTAAATGAATTAGTTCGGGAAGAAAAATAATAAAAATTAGTGGTCGACCTGTCAGATATGTAGATAAGACTTGTTTAGTTTGGAAACCATTAACTACAAAAGTAAAATCTTATAAAGAACGTACGTTGGTTGACGAAAAAAAAGATAAATCTATAAAAAAAATAAAAAATAAATCAGATAAGACTTTATTCGATTATATGATTGGCTCAAATGGTAGTTTAAAAAACCAGATGGAACAAGCAAAAGCAGCAATATTTTATCCGCCTAAAGGGCTAAATAGCCTGATAATCGGTCCCACTGGTTCAGGGAAAACATTTTTTGCGAATGCAATGTATGAATATTCTCAGTCAAAAAGCGTTATTGACCAAACTAAATCTATGATTATTTTTAACTGTGCTGATTATTCTCAGAACCCACAATTATTAATGTCGCATTTATTCGGGCATGCTAAGGGATCTTATACAGGAGCAACCGAAGACAAAGATGGTTTGCTTGTTAAAGCAGATAAAAATATGTTGTTCTTAGATGAAATTCATCGCCTACCACCAGAAGGTCAAGAAATGCTCTTTTATTTTATGGATAACGGAACGTTCCAACGAATGGGCGATACCGAAGAGCGCCTAACAGCTAATGTTCGTATTATTTGTGCCACAACAGAAGATCCTGACTCTGCGTTATTAAAAACCTTTGTCCGTCGTATACCGATAACTATTCAACTTCCTTCGTTTAATGATCGTCCAGCCAAGGAACGTGTCCAATTAGTAAAATTACTTTTATCTATTGAAGCTAAAAGAATCAACAAGCGTATTGTAGTAGATGAGAATGTTGTAAAAGCTTTATTAGGTAGTGTGACTTATGGAAACGTCGGTCAGTTAAAATCAAATGTTCAATTAGCTTGTGCCAAAGGCTTCTTAAATAGTATGGATAATCATAATGAAGTTTTAATTGTGATGGATGACTTGACCCCTATTATTCAAGATGGTTTGATTAATCTAGCCAAACATCGTGAAGAGTTAAATGAAATTTCTAATTACTTAGAGCCTAGATTGATTTTACAACCGGATAATTCTGTTTATATTTTAGAAAAAGATGCTTATGAACTACCTTTTAATTTATATGAAATTATAGGAGACAAAGCAGCTTTATTGAAAGCGGAAGGTGTAAATGCAGAAAATATCGAAAATTTTATTACAACAGATATTAACTTGCATTTAAAGTCATTTTACAAAACCAATAAATTAAATTTTGATAATGAAAAAAGTTTAAAGGATATCGTTGATCAAGAAATTATTACTTTAACGAAAGAAATTCGTGCTATGGCAGAAGAGTATTTAAATTATCATTTTAAAGATAATTTCTTATATGCGATGAGCTTGCATTTGAGTTCCTTTATTAAGCGTTCTAAAGAAGGCGTTGTACAAACTAAAACAAATAAAGAACTAGAAAACTTGATTTCTAGTTATAAAAAAGAGTACTCAGTTGCGTTGATGATCAAAGATCATATCAAAACGAAATATCAGATTATCGTTCCTGAAGTAGAATGTTGGTACTTGACGATGTTATTGGTTTCTTTAAGAGAGCAAAATTTAATTGGCCAAGTAGGAATTATTGTAGCTGCTCATGGGAGAAGTACAGCAACAAGTATGGTTCAAGTCGTGACAAAGTTATTAAATGTCCAAAATATTGTTGCAGTAGATATGCCATTAGAGATGTCTCCTCATCGTGTTTACAGCATGGTACAAGAGGCTGTCCAACGTGTCAATGAAGGCAATGGTGTCTTATTGTTAGTAGATATGGGTTCGTTAACGACTTTTGGCAATAAGTTAATGCGAGAAATGGATGTTCCTATCAAAACGATAGATATGGTTACAACACCAGTTGTATTAGAAGCGGCTAGAAAAATATCATTAATGGATAGTTCATTAGATGAGATTTATGATACACTCAAAAATTTTAGAGGATACAGCAATTTTTTAGAGTATCCTCATTCTTCTAAAGAGGATGATGTAACAATAAAAACCTATCAGCCTAAAGCCATTATTACGATTTGTTCGACTGGAGAAGGTACTGCGGTTATCATTAAACAACGTGTTGAAGAATTACTAGCGACATTTATAGATGAAGACATTGAAGTGATTTCTATCTCTTTATTAGATATGGATTCAACGGTCAAGAAGATAGCAGAAAAGTACCACATCTTAGCTACTGCTGGAGTAAGTAAGCCTACGATTCAAGTTCCTCACCTTTCCTTGGAAGAACTGTTTCAATCTTTTGGAAAAGAACGGATTAAGCAAGTGGTCTTAGATAGTCAAGACGAGGAATTAAGTTTAGTTGAGTCGATAGATACGAAAGAATTGTGTGAAGACTATCTAGGAACGTACTTTACGTTTTTAAATCCTAAGAAACTAATTTCTATTCTGTGGGAATACAGCGAAATAATAGAAGTAAATAGGAAACAATCATTTTGCAATAGTCTAAAGATAGGGCTAATTATGCATATAGCTGGTGTGCTTGAACGGGTACTACTAAATGATACACTTTCCTTACAAGAAGAATATCAAGAAGATAATCTTTACCTTGATGCTGTACTAGAAGCAAACGCAATGGTGAAAACAAAATTAAATCTTGTTATTCCTGACTCAGAAATTTTTTATATTTTAAAAATCTTTGATAAACAATTAGAAGAGTAAAGGTAAAATAGACGTTCTAAATGATTCGAGTCATTTAGAACTGTCTATTTTTCACCCAGTGACTAAACTTCTTAATAACGCTAAAAAGAGTGTCGTCCATGGTGAGTAATTCAATGGACTAAAGATAAGGATGGTTGATTATGGTAATGGATATTCGTTTAGTACGAATTGATGATCGTTTGATTCATGGTCAAGTGGCAACAGTTTGGACAAAAACGCTGAAAATTAATCGTATATTAGTGATAAGTGATGAAGTTGCAAAAGATACATTAAGAAAAACGCTATTAAAACATGCAGCACCTCCCGGTGGGACGGCTAATGTCATAACAATAGATAAGATGATTGCTATTTATCAAGATCCACAATTTGATGTTTTTAAAGCAATGTTATTATTCACAAATCCACATGATGTAAAAAGAGTTGTAGAAGGTGGGGTTAAAATTCCTTCTGTTAATATTGGAGGAATGAGTTTTTCTGCTGGAAAAAAAATGATTACAAATGCTGTTGCTGTAAACGCAAAAGATATTGAAGATTTTAATTATTTAAATAAACAAGGAATTGAATTAGAAATTAGAAAAGTTGTATCTGATAGCAAAACTCATATGATGGATCTTTTAAAAAAGAAAATATGCTGTGAATTCAAAAACAATTAATTAATTAGAATCCTGTACTAGAATAAACAGTAGAAAAAGATACAAGTCAAATAAAGTTGAGTAGGAGATAGATTCGTTGGGCCAGATTTAAGAAAGCCGTTCATTCTATTTTAAATAGGATGAACGGCTAAACTCTTCTGGTAATTTAGTGTTCATTATGTTAAAGTAAGTTGCAAGAGAAACGTTAGACAGGAGGGCATTAAACGTGTACGATACATTTTTAATTGCTGAACTTATAGTATCAGTTCTACTTATCATTGTGATTGTGATGCAACCGACTAAAACAAATAATGCAGCTAGCGCGTTTACTGGTGGAGCAGAACAATTATTCGGCAAACAAAAAGCACGCGGTTTTGAAGCTGTTTTACAACGAGTAACCGTTGTTTTAGGAATTGCCTTTTTTGTAATAGCACTACTATTGGCTTATTTATCAGTTGGTTAAATAAATACGTCAAGTTACCCAGTAAATCGTGGGTAATTTTTTATTTAAAAAAATAAAATTAAAAAAGGTCTTGGTAGTAGATTGAAAATAATCTGTTACTAAGCCTTTTTATTTTTTTGAAAAATAAATAAAAATACATAAGAAATTCAATGGATAAGCAATTAGTATATTGATAAAAAAGTATCCGCTTACAAGTCGAATCCCATTTGAATTAGGGATGTGGTAGCTATAATTAGTAAGAATTATCGATTATTTAAACAAAAAAGGTTGCTAAAACTACTCTATTTAGTTATACTTTAAACGAGGTTTAGGCACACCTTAATTTTTTTCTGAACTTATAAATAATTAACTGAACAAAAAGAGAGGTCGTTACAACATGATTGAATTAAAAAATTTAACCGTTACTTACCAAGATGAACCAGCACTTTCTGACGTATCGCTCACAATTAGAGAAAAAGCTATAACTGGAATCATCGGACCTAATGGAGCCGGAAAATCAACACTAATTAAAGGCATGATGGATTTAGTTAAAAAAAATTCTGGTGTGACAACCGTGAATAATCAACCTTTAAATAATGTGAGGAAAAACATTGCATATGTGGAACAAAGAAATACCATTGATTTAACTTTTCCTATAAAAGTAAGTGAAACAGTTTTATTAGGAACATTTCCTAAACTTGGTCTTTTTCATCGTCCGAAAGAAAAAGAAAAGCAAAAAGTAATAGAAAGTCTTAAGCAAGTTAAAATGGAAGAATTTGGAAATCGTCAAATTGGTGAACTATCTGGTGGACAATTGCAACGGGTCTTTATTGCACGTGCTCTAGCTCAAGAAGCTGATATTATTTTTTTAGACGAACCATTTGTTGGTATTGATATGAATAGTGAAAAAGTGATTATTGATTTACTTAAAAAATTAAGAGATGAAGGCAAAACGATTGTTGTTGTTCACCATGACTTAAGTAAAGTAACAACTTATTTTGATGATTTAATTATTTTAAATCAAGAATTGATTAGTTATGGTCCTATTTCTAAATCATTTACAACTGCAAATATCAAAGCAGCCTATGGGGATTCTATGGGAGACTTAATGATCAAGGGGGTCAATGATTAATGATTGCTAACTTTATAGAAGGCTTAACAAAGTATCAATTTTTACAAAATGCGTTATTTACGTCAATCGTTATTGGAGTCGTATCAGGAGTGATTGGGTGCTTCATCATTTTAAGAGGGATGTCATTAATGGGGGATGCGATATCACATGCGGTCCTTCCTGGTGTAGCTGTTTCATATATTGTAGGAGTAAACTACTTTATTGGAGCAACGGTATTCGGTTTATTTGCGGCAGTAATGATTGCCTTAGTTACTCAGCACAGTAAATTAAAAAGCGATACCGCTATCGGAATTGTCTTCAGTTCCTTTTTTGCAGCCGGTATTATTGCGATTTCTTTTGCAAAAAGTTCAACCGATTTATACCATATTTTATTCGGTAACGTCTTAGCTATAACACAAAGCGATATGATTATTACTGTGATTATTGCTATCATTGTTATTTTATTTGTGATTGTTTTTTATAAAGAACTACTTGTTAGTTCGTTTGACCCAGTGATGTCACAAGCTTATGGATTGAAAACGCAAGTTATCCATTACACATTAATGCTATTACTTACACTAGTAGCTGTTTCAGCTTTACAGACAGTTGGTACTATTTTAGTGGTAGCGATGTTAATTACACCTGCAGCAACAGCTTATTTATTATCAAATAGACTATCTGTTATGATTTTAATTGCTTCTACAATCGGTGTAATCAGTTCGGTTGTTGGCCTATTCTTAAGCTATTCATATAATTTAGCTTCAGGTGCTGCGATCGTCTTGACAACAACTATATTCTTTATTATTGCATTCTTATTTTCACCAAAACAAAATTTACTTATTAAGAGAAGGAAGGCTATAAAATGAAAAAAATAAAATTAATTTTAGCTTTATTAACGTTGGTAGTTTTCATAGCAGCTTGTGGAAATGACGAAGCAGTAGAAAGTGGCAAACTACAAGTTGTCGCGACAAACTCTATCTTAGCGGATATGATTAAAAATGTAGCAGGCGATAATATTGAGTTACACAGTATTGTTCCAGTCGGTACAGACCCCCATCAGTACGAAGTACTTCCTGCAGATATTGAAAAATCAACAGATTCAGACGTTATTTTTTATAATGGTTTGAACTTGGAAACTGGTGGAGATGGCTGGTTTGTTAACTTGATGGAAACGTCTAAGAAAATTGAAGGAGAAGATTATTTTTCTACAAGCGAAGGAGTTCAGCCAATGTTTCTAACTTCTGCGGGGCAAGAATCTGAACAAGATCCTCATGCGTGGTTAGATATTAGTAACGGCATTCAGTACGTTAAAAATATTACTGAAGTTTTGATGGAAAAAGATCCAGATAATAAAGCAGACTATCAAAACAATTCAGATGCCTATATTGAAAAATTAACAGCATTAGATACTAAAGCAAAAAAAGAATTTGAAGATATCCCTGAAGATCAAAAATTATTGGTTACTAGTGAAGGTGCCTTTAAGTACTTCTCAGCCGCTTATGGGGTGACTGGTGATTATATCTGGGAAATCAATACAGATAGCCAAGGAACACCAGAACAAATGAGTACAATCATTGATACTATTAGAGAGAGCAAGGTCCCATCATTATTTGTAGAAACAAGTGTTGATAACCGGAGCATGCAAAGTGTTTCAAAAGAAACAGGAGTTCCAATTTATGAAACGCTTTTTACTGATTCCGTTGCAAAAGAAGGAGAAAATGGAGACAGTTACTATGATATGATGGAATGGAATCTAACAAAAATTCACGAAGGTCTAAATAAATAAAATGATTGTAAGATTTGAGAGAAAACTAATGTGATGGGACCATTTATATGGTTTTATTGCATTAGTTTTTTATTTAGATTAAAAAAAATAAGAATAATAGATAGAAGTCAGGAGTAAATAGATGTTTCGGTAGTGTATGGGTATGAAAATAGGTAAATATAAAGTAAAATAGAAAGTAATAGGAAATATCACAGGGGGAGATTTTCACGATGGCCAAACAAATACTGCCGCAACCGTTTTTTTTTGAAAAAGGGCCTAAAGCAGTTTTATTGATGCATGCTTATACAGGTAGTCCAAATGATGTTAGAATGATGGGGCGCGCTTTAGAAAAAGAAAACTATACAGTATATGCACCGATGTTTAAAGGACATGGTACACTTGATCCAGAAGATATCTTGACAGCGACTACTGCAGACTGGATTCAAGATGCAAAAGATGCCTTACAATTTTTAGCTGGAAAAGGATACCAATACGTTGCAGTCTTTGGTCTATCATTAGGTGGGGTCATAGCAACCAAGATGATGACATCAGAATCTATTTTAGCGAGTGGAACATTTAGTTCGCCAACAATAAATGATGAAGAAAGCAATTTGAGACCAGCTTTTTTACGATATGTTAGGCATGTGAAAAAGCAAGCGGGACAAACAAACGAAGGTATAGACTCTCGGATGGTGTTAGTTGAAGAAAAGCTTAATCAACAATTAGCTGAAATTTCTGAAATGGTTTCTGAGATGCAACCAGCTTATCAAGAAATAATAAAGCCTATATTTATTGCTCAGTCTGGCCAAGATGAATTAATCAACCCGCAAATAGCGGTGCAATTTAAAGAAAAACTGATACATGCAAAAATAGATTTTAAATGGTATGAAAATAGTACACATGTCATCACAGTAGGTGTAGACAGAAGAGAGTTAGAAAAGGATGTATTATTTTTCCTATCTGATTTAAATTGGAATGGAGAGTAAAATGAATGAAAAATAATCAAACAATAAAAGAGGCTATCTTGGTATATATGAACGAACAAGATCAAATGGCTTTTAAAGTAAAAGAATTAAGTGAAGGAATGAAGCTGACTAGTTCGGTTGATTTTAAAATGCTCGTTTCAACTTTAGCTGATATAGAGCGTGAAGGAACGGTTTTTCTTAATAAAAAAGGCGAGTTTAAACTAGCTGAAAAAGCAGGTGTTTTATCTGGTATTTTTCGAGCAAGTGATCGCGGTTTTGGGTTTGTATCGATTGAAGATGAAGAAAATGATATTTATATTCCTAACAATCAAACGAATTTTGCATTAGATGGAGATATTGTGACAATAGAAATTACTCGCCCAGCAGAACCGTGGTTTGATAAAGGTGCTGAAGGCCGTGTTAAAGCGATTATCGAACGTAAATTCACTCAATTAGTTGGAGAGTTCTTTGCTTATACCCAAGAAGGCGTTGATGAGACTGGATTATATGGCTACATTGAACCAAAAGATAAAAAGTTAACTGATTTTAGAGTATTTATTGAAGAAAAAGGCATTAAACCAGTTGATGGAGCGATTGTTTTAGTTGAGCTAACTTTGTATCCAGATAAAGAGTTTCCGAGAAGTATGCAAGGTATTGTTAAATCTATCGTTGGACACAAAAATGATCCAGGCATTGATATTTTAACGATTGTCTATAAACATGGTATTCAAATCGAGTTTCCAGAAGAAGTGATGGCTCAAGCCAATGAAGTGCCCGACAAGATAACTGAAAAAGATATGGAAAATCGCCGTGACTTACGTGATGAAATAGTTGTTACAATCGATGGAGAAGACGCTAAAGATTTAGATGATGCGGTAACCGTTAAAAAATTAGCAAATGGCCATTTTAAATTAGGTGTTCATATTGCAGATGTTTCTTATTACGTAACCGAGGACAGCCCGTTAGATAAAGAGGCATTTGATCGTGCTACTAGTGTTTACTTAACCGATCGAGTGATTCCTATGCTGCCACACCGTTTATCAAATGGTATTTGTTCTTTGAATCCAAATGAAGACCGCTTAGCAATGAGTTGTGAGATGGAAATAGATTCAACCGGTAAAGTTGTGAATCATGATGTCTTCCAAAGTGTGATTCGTTCTTATCGCCGCATGAGTTATACACAAGTTAATCAAATTATTATGGATACAGATGAGGCAGTGCGTAAAGAAAACGCAGATTTAATTCCGATGTTTGAAAATATGGCTGACTTGCATAAAATTCTAGAAGCCAGTAGAAAAACACGTGGTGCGATTGATTTTGAATCTCCAGAAGCTAAAATCATTGTTGATTCACAAGGACATCCGTTAGATATTGTTTTACGCGAAAGAGGCATTGGCGAGCGCATCATAGAATCTTTCATGCTTGCGGCCAACGAAACAGTGTCAGAACATTTCACGCGTCTAAAAGTTCCAATGATTTACCGTGTGCATGAACAACCAGATAGCGATCGGATGCAAAAATTTATGGAATTCGTTACTGCCTTTGGTATTTCTGTAAAAGGACTAAGTGAAAATATCTCACCAAAAAGCCTGCAAAAAGTTTTGAGAAGCGTAGCAGGTAAACCTGAAGAAACGGTTATTTCAACTATGCTGTTGCGTAGTATGAAGCAAGCCAAATACGATGTTGAACCCTTGGGTCATTACGGCCTAGCTGCTGATTATTATTCTCACTTTACGTCACCGATTAGACGTTACCCTGATTTAATTTTACACCGTTTGATTCGTTCATACAGTGAAAATGGTACAGAATCAGATCAAAAAGATAAGTGGAATAGTCTTCTTCCCGAAATTGCGATTCAAAGTTCTAAAATGGAACGCCGTGCCGTAGATGCTGAAAGAGAAACAGATGCATTGAAGAAAACGGAATATATGGTCGACAAAGTTGGCGAAACATTTACAGGAATTATTGGTTCAGTATTGAGATTTGGCTTATTCATTGAATTGCCAAATACCGTTGAAGGTCTTGTTCATATTTCTAATATGAAAGATGACTATTACAACTATGTTGAAGAACAACTGCTGTTAGTTGGAGAGCGTACAGGCGTTGTTTATCGTATTGGCCAAAAAGTCAAAATTAAAGTAACGAAAGCAAACCCTGAAACGCGTGAAATTGACTTTGAATTGATACCAGATCCTGATGCACCAAAAGCAGATTCTTTTACACAATTGAAAAAAAGTGATGATAAAGATAAAAAGAAATCAGGAAACCGTAAACCAGATAGACAGAAACAATCTAAAGGACCACTAAATAAAAAAACAAGCTATCCAGCTAAAGATAGTAAAAATACTAATTCTACTGATAAAAAGAAAAATAAACCATTTTATAAAGATGTTGCCAAAAAAGGCAAACCTAAAAAGAAACGTAGTTAAGCAAGTAGGGAGGCAAAAAAATGCCAAAAGGAGAAGGGAAACTGCTGGCTCAAAATAGAAAAGCACGATTTGATTATACTATTTTAGATACAGTTGAAGCTGGAATTGTTTTAAAAGGGACTGAAATAAAATCTATCAGAGCAGCTAGAATAAATTTAAAAGATGGTTTTGCACGAGTTCGTAACGGAGAGATATTTTTACACAATGTTCATATTAGCCCCTATGAACAAGGCAATCAATTTAATCACGACCCTTTACGTACGAGAAAATTGCTGATGCATAAAAAACAAATAGCTCGTCTAGAAAATGAAATGAAAGGGAGCGGAAACACACTTGTTCCTTTGAAAGTTTATCTTAAAGACGGCTATGCGAAAGTGTTGATTGGCGTAGCAAAAGGGAAGAAAAATTACGATAAACGAGAAGATTTGAAACGTAAAGACCAAAAACGTGATTTAGCAAGATCATTGAGAGAAAGATAAAATAGAATCAAAAGATAAGTAGTCTGGACATGTAACGATGTTTAGGCTATTTTTTTATAAAATAAGGCTACTTTAAAAGTGCTTTATGAGAGTGTTTTTATTTTCTGTTTGGTATACTTAGTAGGTAATAAAAGAAAGAAGGGTTCTTATGTCAGTTTATGATTATTCAGTTACAGAAATCGGCGGAGAAGAGGTATCACTTAGTAAGTATCAAGGCAAGCCTTTATTAATAGTTAATACGGCCAGTAAGTGTGGTTTTGCTCCTCAGTTTGAAGGATTAGAAGAGTTATATAAAAAATACAATGACCTTGGATTTACTGTGTTAGGCTTTCCATCTAACCAATTTATGAATCAAGAACCTTTATCCAACGAGGAAATTGCAGATCATTGTCAGATGACCTACAATGTATCTTTTCCTTTACATGAAAAGATAAAAGTTAATGGAAATGATGCTAGTCCCTTATATAAGTATTTGGTTGAACAAACGGGCAACAAAATAATTAAATGGAACTTCACTAAATTTCTTGTTGGTAAAGATGGTGAAATTGTTAAACGATTTGGTTCGATGACTAAACCTGAAAAAATAGAGGATTCAATTATAGCAATTTTGAATGTTGAATAAGATCAAAATAATTTATTAAGTTGAACAAAAGATATAAAACAGCCTTTTAAATGTTGTTTTGTGTCTTTTTTTAAAAGATTAAACTGGTTAGTTTTAGTCAGTTGATTTATGATAAGATGAACTGGTATACATAGAAATCTAAAAGGAGAATGATGATGAGTAGTAAAAATAAATACTTAGATTTATTAGCTAAAGAATACCCGACAATCGGAGAAACAACAACAGAAATCATTAACTTAGAAGCCATCATGAACTTACCAAAAGGAACAGAGCATTTTTTGAGTGATATTCATGGAGAATACGATGCATTTCAGCATGTTTTACGCAATGGATCAGGAAATATTAAGGAGAAGATTAATGAGGTTTTTAGTGAACGCTTAAGTACAAAAGATAGAAATACATTAGCGACGTTAATTTATTACCCTGAAGAGAAAATAAAAAATTTAAGCGAAACAATAGATGAAACCCAAGAGATGGATGAGTGGTATCGTCTGACTTTATCCCGTTTAATTGAACTGTGTGTCTACGTAGCTTCAAAATATACCAGCTCGAAAGTTAGAAAAGCTTTGCCTGTTGAGTTTGCTTATATCATTGAAGAGTTGTTATCTAAAGATACTAGTTTTCCTAATAAAGAAGATTATTACAATGAAATTATTCAAAGTATCCTCTCGTTGGATCGAGCTCCACAGTTTATCACAGCTATTTCTTATCTTATTCAACGCTTAGTCGTAGATCATTTGCATGTCGTAGGAGATATTTACGATAGAGGTCCTTATCCTGATAAAATTATTGATACCTTAATGGATCATCATTCTGTCGATATACAATGGGGGAACCACGATATTTTGTGGATGGGAGCAGCTAGTGGCTCAGCAGTTTGTATTGCGAACGTACTCAGAATATCAGCTCGTTACAATAATCTTGAAATTATTGAAGATGCGTACGGTATTTCACTTCGACAGTTATTAACTTTTGCAGAGATGACATATACGCAAGAAGTAACGGAAGGATTTTATCCAAAAATTGATAAAGAAGAAATTGATTTTTTTGAAGAAGAAATTAGGCAAATAACAAAAATGCACCAAGCTATTGCAATTATCCAATTTAAATTAGAAGGCGCCATTATTAAGAGGCAACCAAATTTTAAGATGGATGATCGAATGCTTTTAGATAAAATTGACTATGAAAAAGGTACGATTTCGATAAATAGGAAAATATACCCACTAACGAATACGTATTTTCCGACAATTGATCCAGAAAATCCCTATCAATTGACCAAAGAAGAAGAAAGTATTGTAGAAAGATTAATCTATGCATTCAAAACAAGTGAGCGACTTCAAAAACATATTTCATATTTATACAATAAAGGCAGTATGTATTTAACCTACAATGATAATTTATTGTTTCATGGGTGTGTCCCTTTGAATGAAGATGGAAGCTTTATGTCATTTAAAATTCGGAAAAATACCTATAGTGGTAAAGCTTTATTAGATAAATTTGAAGAAGTACTCCGTAAGGGCTATTTGACGAGAGACAAAGAAAATAAAGAAAAACATTTGGATATTATCTGGTATTTATGGACTGGTGCATCATCTTCCCTTTTTGGTAAAAAACAAATGACAACGTTTGAACGCTATTATATTGAAGATAAAGAAACCCATGAAGAAAAGAAAAACCCTTATTACAATTTGCGTAATGATGTCACAACATGTGAAAATATATTAAATGAATTTGGTTTAGATTCTACTAAAGGACACATTATTAATGGTCACACACCGGTAAAAGAAAAACGGGGAGAAGATCCGATTAAAGCAGAAGGACGCATGATTGTTATAGATGGTGGTTTCTCTAAAGCCTACCAACATACAACGGGTCTAGCAGGCTATACTTTACTCTATAACTCATTTGGCATGCAACTAGTTTCTCATCAGCCATTTACTTCGGTTAAACACGCTATCGAAGATGAATTTGATATTGTGTCCACAAGACGAGTTGTCGACCGTGAGATGGAACGCAAAAAAGTGAGAGAAACAGATACCGGTAGACGTTTGACAGAACAGGTAAAAGATTTGAAGATTTTATTGACGGCTTATTATGAAGGAGAAATTCTTCAAAAAATTAAAAAGAAACCTTAAATGACAAAACTCACTGAATAGGTTCACTAGGTGGTTGTTTTTGGTACAATAGAAGATGATAACATGTAAAAAACATGAAAATGGTAAGTAACTGGAGGAGATTTTTTTGAGTAAAGGATGCACATTTTATTTTGTTCGACATGGTGAAACTTATCTGAATTTATATAGAAGAATGCAAGGGTGGAGCAACATTCAGTTGACTGAAAAAGGAAGTGAAGACGTTCGTAGAAGCGGGAAAGGTTTAGCAAATGTTAAATTTGATGCCGTATACTCTAGCGACCTCAGTCGGACAATTGAAACAGCTGGTATTATTTTAGAAGAGAACAAGGATGCTGATGATCTAATCGTTCATGCTATGCCTGAGTTTAGAGAAGTATTCTTTGGTTCATTTGAAGCTCAAGGTGTTGATGAGGTCTGGGCTAGTATTAATGAAGTGATGGGCTATCCAACAGTTGGCGATCTGTGGTCAAAGGCTACTGTACCTGAACAAATGAATGCAACAAAAAAAGCAGATCCTTATCACCATGCTGAAAATTATCTTGAATTTTGGACTCGGATTGAAAAAGGATTAATCGAGTTAATCAAAACACATCGCGATACTGGCGATACGGTATTAGTTGTAGCACATGGCAATACGATACGTTATATGTTAAATGGGTTAGTCCCTGAGCTAGTTGCTCCACAGCCACTATTGAATGCGAGTGTATCAAAAGTAAGCTATTATGATGGCCTTTATCATTTAGAAAGTTATAACCAAGTAGATCATTTCAGAGATTTATAAAAGAGCACATAAATCTTAAAGGAGACAACAAACGTGAATCCAAAATCATTTGTATTTTTTGATTTAGACGGTACGTTATTAAATAGGGAATCAAAAATTGAACCTGAAGTAGTAAAGGCATTCGAGCAAATGCAAGCTAATGGACATATCCCTTTTATCGCAACAGGTCGCAGCCCGCTAGAAATTCAATTTATTTTAGAGTCAACGACCATTGACTCTTTTATTGCTCTCAATGGTCAATATATTGTGTATCAAGGAAAAGAAGTATACCGTAGTAGTATTTCTACGGATACACTTGTGCGTTTAAAACAAGCTACGCAAGAACGAGATTTTGCTTTGTCATTTTACACAGCGAATAAAATCCGAGCGACTAGGCAAACAACTGCCTTAAAAGAAGCATACGCGTTTATTCATGCACCTATTTCATTAATAGATCATTCTTTGCATTTAACAGAAGAAATACTAATGGCGCTAATTCTGAGTACAAATACAATAGAAGATGTTTATTTTAGAGAACAATTTCCAGAATTATCTTTTTATCGTAATACGCCCTATAGTATAGATACTATCCCAAAAGGAAATTCTAAAGCTACGGGTATTAAAGAATTAATGAAGAAAACGGACTTAGAGCACCTTACTACCTATGCATTTGGAGATGGGTCAAATGATGTTGAAATGCTTGAACACGTCGATTTTAGTATTGTTATGGCCAATGGATTACCTGCTTTGAAGGAACAAGCTAGTTACGTTACTTCTGAAAATACTAAAGGTGGCATAATTGAAGGGTTATCCTATTTTGATTTAATTTAGAGTTCTTGCGATTCAAAAGAGAGAGAAGTACTTTAACATAGGCCAAAAAAATCTGATAGTAAAAGTAGTTAGCTGGATATTTTTACGAATTAGAAAAAATTAAAAATAACTGTTTATCTACTGGAGTAATTTTTTTACTCCTTTTTTTGTTCGCCCAGCATGGGCAAACTCTAACAGGTGAAAGTCCTGAGTGCGACCGATTAGCGGTAAGCATGTAGCTAAAAGCAAGGGTGTCCACCGTGAGGTGGAATCTGAAGGAAGCTCGAGGCAAATCTCTGGTCTGACGAACAGAAATCATATAGGAGGCAGTGCACGAGGATAAGGTTGCAAAAGAAGCTGAAGTCCAATAGCTAATGTATCAATCGTGTGATGTAGATATGGCAGATAGATGGAGAGAAAGAGTTCGCACCTTAACTGGGGAGGTCTTCTGTTCTTATTTCAAAAACTTGTAGTGATACAAGCCTGAGACAGGAGAAGTCAGCAGAAGCCGTAGTAGTGAAGACAGCTAGTGAAAGTTAGACAGAGCGAAGGGCTGAACCGTTTTATCGTTATGGAAATCAATATTGGAAGAGGAAATAGACCGCTGGTCAAAAGACGAGAAAGTGGATACCGACTTCACGAGAAGGAAAGGAAATAACAAACATGTATGAAAGAAAAATCCTTGAGCGTATCTTAGATAAAGAGAATTTGACTGTAGCATTCGAACAAGTAAGACGAAATAAAGGTGTCGCAGGTGTGGATGGCATGACAATTGACGAGCTAGGAATATATTTTCTTCGAAACAAAGAAGAAGTTATGGCTCAGATTCGTCAAAGAAACTACCAAACCTCACCCGTTCTTCGAGTGGAGATTCCTAAACCAAATGGTGATGTTCGTTTACTAGGAATCCCGACAGTTAAAGACCGTATGATTCAACAAGCCATTGCACAAGTATTGACTCCCTTATTCGATAAAGGTTTTAGTAACTATAGTTACGGTTTTCGACCAAACCGTCAAGCTGAAATGGCGATTAATCAGGCGTTAGTGTACTTCAATGAAGGATATGACTGGATTGTTGATATCGATCTTGAACGTTTCTTTGATACGGTGCAACATGACCGATTGATGAATTTAGTCTCTAGAACAATCTCCGATGGAGATGTAATTTCGCTGATTCGTAAATTTCTTGTCAGTGGAGTACAAGTTAATGGGATTATTCAAGATACTAGCATTGGAACTCCGCAAGGAGGGAACCTTTCACCGCTATTGAGCAATATCATGCTTAATGAACTTGATAAGGAACTGGAAAAACGAAACCTCCGTTTCGTTCGTTACGCTGATGATTGTATCATTATGGTTAAGAGTGAAATGTCAGCGAGAAGAGTGATGCGTTCCGTTACAAAATTTATCGAAGAAAAGTTAGGATTGATTGTCAATAGTACAAAATCTAAGATTACGAAGCCAAATAATCCAGAAATGAAATTTTTAGGATTCGGTTTTTACCGAGATTTTAATAAGAAAACCTATCAAGCGAAACCACATAAAATCTCAGTAGAAAACTTTCGATATAAACTTAAAGTACTTACACGTAAGAATTGGAGTATTGATACGAAATATCAAGTGGAACGACTGAATCAAGTGATTCGAGGGTGGATAAACTACTATAAAATAGGTTCAATGAAAAGCATTTTAAAGAAAATTGACTCTCATTTGAGAGTCCGTCTCAGAATGTGTATTTGGCATAAATGGAAAACAGCTAAGAATCGGCGAAAGAACTTAATAAAATTAGGGATGGACAAATACAGTGCCTATAAAAATAGTCACACTAGTAAGGGTGTCGTACGTATTGCCTATTCTTGGATTTTAACAACGACTATCACAAACAAGAGACTTGCCCAATTTGGCCTAGTCTCTTGTGTAGAGCATTACGATAAAATACATGTTTAGTATAAAATGGAACCGCCGTATACCGAACGGTACGTACGGTGGTGTGAGAGGTCGGAGCCGTGAGGCTCCTCCTACTCGATTGTGTATTCTACACGAAATATTACTCTTTGCTATAAGAATAAGAGGCACAACTCAGCGAGTACTTGTTTAAATAGAACAAATAACGTTCTGATGATTTAGCTTATTTGCACAATGCAATTAGGCTGAAAAGTGCTTACAATAAAGGATATGCAAAATAATTCGAAAAATAAAAATAGCTTATCTCAATAAGATTGAACAAAAGGAGGAATAAAAAAAGAGAAGTCAAGCAAAAAGATAGAACTTTATACACTCTTTTTTACCACTAGTAGCAGAAAAAATTTAGTTGCTATGAGTAATTATGCTACGTCTGGTCAGAAAACTAGAGCTACAATCTAAAAATTAAATGGAAAGTAGGCTAATTAATGGCTGAGTTAGAGATGGTTAAGGTAACAGAAAAAGACTTACATCAATTGATTTAAGCTAAACTTGAAAAAAGCGGGACTTTCTAAAGAACACGCTAATGGAGTTGCAGAGACACTCGTTTTTTCAGATACACATGGGATTCATTCCCACGGAGCAGTTCGTGTAGATTACTACGCTGAACGAATCTCAAAAGGTGGCATTAATCTTACTCCTAAATTTAAATTCAATCAAATAGGTCCAAGTACGGGAGTTTTTGAAGTAGATAATGGTGTAGGACACGTAACTGCGAATGAAGCCTTAAAAGAAGGTATAAAGTTGGCTAAAGAGACGGATATTGGAGTTGTTGGTGTCCATCAAATTTGTCATAGCGGTACAATGGCGCATTTTGTAGAACAAGCAGTTGAACAAAATCTAATCTCTTTATCTGTTTGTCAATCAGGTCCAATGGTCGTTCCATTTGGTGGCGCAGAACCTTATTTCGAAGCAAATCCGGTTGTACTTGCTGCACCTAGAGCAAAGCATAAGCCAGTTTTTTTGATATGGCAACAACGATTCAAGCTTAGGGGGAAACCTTAGATGCACGATCACGTAACGTAGATATCCCAACTACTTGGGCAGTCGATGAAAATAGAGCACCAACAACAGACCCACATAATGTTAAAGGACAATTGCCAATTGCCGGACCAAAAGGTTATGAGCTAATGATAATGGTCGATATTTTATCTGGTACATTATTAGGACTACAATTTGGTGAAAATGTTTCTTCTATGTACACGGATATTACAGCTGGTAGTAATTTAGGACAGTTGCATATTTTAATCAATTCAAGTTTTCACTGATTTACCAGAATTTTAAAAAAATATCAACAAAATGGTAGAAGAGCTAGATACGGGTTAAACCAGCTAAAGGTTTTGATCGAGTTCTTTATCCGAACAAGATGTCGAATATTGTTGCTGAAAAATATTCAGAAGATGGCATTCCTATTGTTAAAGAAATTTATGGTTATTTGAAAAGCGAGACCATTCATTTTGATAATTACGATAAAGCATATGCATTTAGTGAAAGATAACGGGTAAATTTTTTTTGATTATTCGATTTATAGTACCAAATAAACTTTTTATAGATAAATAGATAGACGCAATTATTTTAAGCAAGACCATAGATATGGAGGAATTAAGAAATGGAACAATTAACTAAAACAAAGCCCAGAGTAGTTAATGGGGCAACTTATGTATCAGACAAATATTGGTGGAAAACAGTAGCCCTTTTCTTCTTCGGATGGGTATTAATGTATGCAGATAGAACAATCTTAAATCCTATCATGCCGCAAATTGCTAAAGAATTTGATTTAAGTAATGCACAATTAGGCTTAGTTAGTAGTGTGTTTTTCTTAACTTACGCAATTACGCAAATTCCATTTGGAGTAATAGGCGATAAGTATGGTAGAAAAATGGTTATTGCTATCGGTTTTGTTTTTATGGGAATCGCAACTTTATTTAGTGGGATCGTTTCAGGTTTCGGTATGTTCATGATTTTTAGAGCTCTTACAGGTGTAGGCCAAGGTTCATACTACGGTCCACAATATGCCTTATCAACTGAAGCAATTCCAACAAAGAACCTAACACTTGGAAATGCTATCATTAATAGCGGTATGGCGTTAGGTACTTCTGCCGGATTCTTAATTTCAAGTAAATTAGTTTTAGAAAATGGAGAGCACTGGACATTACCATTTAAAATTATGGCAATTCCAACTGTTATCGTAGGTTTATTATTCTTTTTTCTTCTAAAAGAAAAAGTTGTTCGTCCAGAAGATCAAAAAGCTGCTGATGATACAGCTGGCGACAACGATCCTGCTGAAGTTGTTAAAAAAGTATCCTTAGGCGCTATCTTTAGAAATCGTAATCTTGTACTAACATTTGTTTTATGTTTTACTTCGCTTTACGGATTCTTTGTAGTATTAACATGGTTGCCACAATTTTTACAAGTTGAACGTGGATTTGAAGGAACAAGCGTTGGTTTTATTTCTTCTTTAGTTCCTTGGGCTTCTATCCCTGGAGCATTATTATTTGCTCGTTTATCAGATAAATACAAACGTACAAAAATATTTGTTTATACGTTAGTTCCTGTAGCAATGGTTTCTATTTTTGCTATCGCTTTTGTAGAAAACCGTACACTATTAATCGTAGCTTTAATTGCTTATGGTTTAACTGGTAAATTAGCATTAGACCCTATTTTAGTAGCTTTCGTTGCTAAAAATGCACCAAAAGGTTCTTTATCTACTGCTTTAAGTGCTTATAACTTTATCGGAATGTCTAGTTCAATTATTGCTCCTTTCTTAACAGGTTGGATTACAGACCAATTTGGTTCAATGCAATTAGGTTTCTACCTAGCTGCTGCACTACTAGTAATCGGAATGATTGTCTTTAGCTTCGTTAAAGAAGATGAAGTCGCTGCTTTTAATTAAAAAGTTAAATTAATTTAAAGATAAAAGCCCTTTTTTTATGAGGGTTTTTATCTTTCATCTTTTATTTTCTTCTGTTAAGAAAGGTAGATAGACTGTATTATCTATTTATTTGAACAGGTGAGTTATTTTTTTCTTGATCCTGACAATGAGCCAAAAGAAATTATTGGGAAATTTATAAATAAAGATGTGTCATTTTTATAATAAGTAGATAAATAAATTTTAAGCTATTCTATAGCTACTATCTTTTATCGTTTTTAAATCTTTATCACTTATTTTATCAAAAGAAAAGAATGCAAGTATCTATCTAGTAGTATGTGTAAAATAGTTCTCGAGATACTATTATTTTTTACTAGCAAAAAGAAAGAAGACGTTCTATCATAAATGTATGCTTGAGCGGCAAATACATAAATGAAAGAGGCCTTCTTATGAATAAGATTATATCAAAGGTTTACCAAATAATAAAGGATTCAAGCAATTTAATAGAGACAGAAGAAGCTATTCAAGTCTGTATGTATGAAGTATTCGCTGAATTAGTAGGAGATGTCTTCACTCATCTCAATCAGGTAATCAAAGAGCAGAAACAAGAGGAAGGTTGGAAAGTGAAACGAGAAGATTGGAAAACCGTTCAGTTTATTTTTGGGTCTGTTCGTTATTGTCGTACCTTGATGATAGATCAAGAGAGTCAAAATCATTATCCGCTAGATGACTGGCTAGGTATTCGGAAATATCAACGCCATAGTCCATTAGTAGAAGTAAAAGTGGCAGAGTTGGCGAGTAAAGTTACTTATAGAGATACTGCAGATATGTTAAATGAATGGACAGCTGTTACGATTAGTCATCAAACAGTCGGTAGTCTTCTCAAACGCGTTGGATCCGCACAAGCACGTGAAGATGAAGAGAGCGTATTGGAACTAGAAGAATCAGCTGAGTTGCCGGAAGGAAAAAAGGTAGACTATCTTTATGCCGAGGCTGATGGAGTTTTTGTCCGTGGGACAAAAAAGAAAAAGAGCTTAGAAGTTCGTCATGCCATCCTTTATGAAGGCTGGAATAAAAATGGAAAACGCGTCTCTTTAAAGGAACCCAAAGCCATTATGACGACTAAAAAAACCGCTGGTTTTTGGGCAGAGATTCAAGCCTTTACAGCGAATCATTATGCCTTACAACAAGCTCAAATCATTACAAATAGTGACGGCGGACAAGGGTATACCGCAGACAAATTCCAAGAAGCTTTTTCTCAATCGAACTACCCTGTTTTAAATCAGCTAGACTCTTATCATGTTTTTCAAGGGTTAAACCGTGCATTTGGCGTGAAAACTACCATTTTTAAACAGCAGGTCAAACAAGCATTAAAGACGCATGATTTAGATCAGTTAACTATTTGGTTGGATACGTATGAAAGTACGCTAGATGAAACTTCTGCAGTGGAAAAACTGACTACATTTCGAACCTATGTAGTACGAAATTGGGATCGAATTTTCGATTGGCGCGAAAAAGTAGAACAAGCGCAGAAGGACGCAAGAGGTTTAGGCGCAATGGAGTCCAATCAACGACGTATCTCTTTTCGTATGAAAAAGCGAGGAATGCATTGGAGCGCAGAAGGTTGCGAAGCTATGGTAAAGGTAAAACAAGGGATGTTTAATCACACCTTGCGTGAAGCCTATCTTCACCAACAAAATAGAAGTGCGAGAAATCAACGTAAGTTAAACCAAACGGTTCGTTTATCGTCGTTATTGCATGAGAAAACACGGCAGTCAGTCGGGGCAAAAAATGGGACTATTCCGTTATATGCCTCCCGTTCATCAGCAATAGGACAATTAATTAAAAGTTTTCGTTAATTCCTGTCTTTTGGGAGAAGGTTCCTGGTTTTAGGAACCTTCTCCCAAAAGATGGGCCAGCAAGCGGCGTAGCCGTGCGGTAGCTGATGAGTGTACAAGAATAAAACGTCTAAACTAGCATGGTAATAGGACGCTCGAGAAAAACTTGACACAAACTATCTAGTAGTTTTTATTTCAACTTAATTAAATTTATGTTATACTAACCAGTGAGAGTTAATCAGTAATGGATTCAAGAAGTAACTTTACATTCTCTGTATACACTTCCCATTCGGGGGCGTTACGGATTCGACAGGTATAGGTCGAGCTTGGGTTGCGCTTCGTAGGTTACGTCTACGTTAAAACGTTACAGTTAAAATAACTGCTAAAAACAATAATAACTCTTACGCTTTAGCTGCGTAATAACAGCTTAGTGTAGATCCTCTCGGCATCACCCATGTGCTCGAGCAAGGGTCCTATAATTAGTGGGATACGCTAAAACTTTCCGTCTGCAAGTTTTAGAAGAGATCATCAGACTAGCAAAGTATGATGCCGGTTGTGTGGCTGATACAAAGCGAAACTTTAAGTAACATAACTATGAGCGTAGACATCTAGGTGCCGATATATTTGGACGCGGGTTCGACTCCCGCCGTCTCCATATTATTCATTAAATAAGGTCGTTAAAACGTTAATGCGAAAGCATCTTTAACACGTTTTAACGGCTTATTTTTTTATCTCACGTCTACCAAATAAGAACTCATTATGATAAATAGAATTTCATATATAAAAAAAGCCTTCTAGAAAACAAACAGTTTTCTAGAAGGCTTTTTAATAATCAGATGAATGATACAAATTTATTTAATAATTAACTTATGCTTGTTTCTTTTTGAAAACTACGAAGCCAATTGCACTAGCTGTAACTAGCATAGCTACAAGAAGTGCTGTGTTGCTTTCAATGCCTGTTTTTGCGACCGTCTCTTCTTCCATTGCAACTTCTTGTAATGCAAAGTTTGAAGGTACTAAGACCGTATCAATAACGTGAACGACACCATTTGTTGCTTCGATATCTGTTGTAGTAATCATAGATTTGTTAACCATTGGATCTGCTGAAAGATCAAATGTTAATTCTTCACCATTTACTGTTGGTGCTGTCATTCCATCAGTTAAATCACCAGCAAGTACTTTTCCAGAAACTACATGGTAAGTAAGAACTTTTGCTAAATCAGGTTGTGCTAATAATTCGTCTGCCGTAATATCTAATTCCATTAATAATTTTTCGAATGCAGCATTAGTTGGTGCAAATACAGTGAAGGGGCCGTCTCCTTTAAGGGTGTCAACAAGTTCTGCTTTTTGGAGGGCTGAGACAAGGATACTGAAATCAGGGTTACTGAGGGCGATACCTACTACATCTTCTGTAGGTTCTGCTGCGTTAGCAGTTGCGGCAAAAATTGGCGATAGTAACAATAGAGTGACAAGAGAAAATGCAATCTTCGAAATCTTGTTCATTTTTTCCATCTCCTTCTGTGACAGTGTTTATATTTTGTTATCTCTGTCTACATAAGTTACAATACCATTATGACGAAACCGCTGTCAAAATAAATGAACTCAAAAATAAAAAAAAAAAATGGAGGAACCTATATGAAAAAAAAGTATGGACTCATGATTTTATCCAGCCTACTTTTAGTACAAATCTTCTATTATTACAACGTAGTATCCGCTCAACGCAAAGACGTTAAAGTACCAGAGAGTGCTTTGGTTCAAACAACTGCTAATGATAAAGAAGTCAAAAAGACAATGGCTACTACTAAAATTACTGAAGAAAACCGATTATTTGTAAGAAATGAAGCTGCGAAATATTATGATCTTAATCCTGATTACATGGGTTGGTTAAACATTGCCGATACAGCTATTGATTATCCAGTTGTACGAGGAGAGGATAATGACTATTATTTGAAGCATAATTTCTACAAAGAAGAAGATGTTTTAGGTACGATTTTTATGGATTATCGAAATGCTGGTATGGGTCTAGATAAACATACAATTCTTTATGGACATTATGCTAAATACGGACAGATGTTTAAAGATTTAGATCGTTATCTTTCAGAAGATTTTTTATCTGAACATTCTGAATTTATTTTTAGTGACCCATTTACAAAACGAACATATAAAATTTTTTCAGTACATCCTTCTGATGCAAACGTTGATTTTATTAATGTCACATTTGAAGACAATGAATTCAGCAATTTTATTGATACGCTAAAAAATGAGTCTATTTTCTCATTAGATACGCCAGTTTCTGCAGAAGATAATATACTGACGCTAGTTACTTGTAATTATGACGTTAATGATGGTAGACTTTTTATTCATGCAGTTGAAATAACGGAGTAGGTTAATCATCCTGACTTATTTCACTCAATATGTTTGCACGTTTTTATTCTTAATAGTAACACTTGGAAATACTGCTGTCTTCTAGGCTAATCTTTATTATGTAAATAAAATTATTTTTGAAAAGAGGCTTATTATGGACATATCGGTATTAAAGGTTTCTAATTTAGCAAAAAAAATTAAGAAAAATCAAATTATAAAAGAGATTAATCTTGATATTAAACAAGGTGAAATCTTAGCTTTTTTAGGACCAAATGGCTCTGGAAAAACGACGACCTTAAGAATGATAGTAGGTTTATTAAAACCGACTTCAGGAGAGATAACAATCTGCGGACATTCTATTGAGAAAGACTTTGTAAAAGCGATGTCTAATGTAGGGTGTATTATAGAAGGTCCTGATCTTTATGACTATATGAGTGGCTATAAAAATCTTGAATTACTGGGTAGTATGTCAAAAAATGTGACTAAAAAAGATATTGATGAAGCTGTAGAATTAGTTGGTATGGGAGAACGTATCCATGATAAAGTAGCTATCTATTCTATGGGAATGAAACAAAGAGTTGGCCTAGCCCAAGCTTTGATTCATAAACCTAATTTATTAATTTTAGATGAACCGACGAATGGACTTGATCCTCAAGGAATCCATGAGTTTAGGGAAATCGTAAAAAAATTAGCTAAAGAAAAAGGTATTGCAGTATTAATTTCTTCACATTTAATTAGTGAAGTTCAATTGATGTGTGACCGAGTTAGTATCATAAATAACGGAACGATTATTAGAAATACCTCAATCGATGAAGTTTTATCAACTGGCGAAGTTGTTTGGACAATAGATAATCCTGAAAAAGCCCAGTTAGTTCTTAAAAAAAGATTTGATGTTGATTCAACGATTAATGCAACTAAATTAACAGCGCTAGTTGATTTAGAAAAGCTCTTAAAAATAAATAAAACATTATTTGATCTAGGTTTTGAGATTAAGTATGTTGAAAATAAAAAGAGAACGTTAGAAGATCTCTTTTTGACACTTACAGACAGACATAAAATTGGGTAAAGGTGTGATAATATGATTTCGTTAGTCCAAAACGAGATAACAAAAATTTTACTAAAGAAAAAAATGATTCTAATTGTTCTTTTACTTTTAATTTTTATCAGTTTACTTGCCTACGGTCAAAAATATTCTTATGATCAGAATATCCAAAAATTTGAAGCAGAATCTGGCGGGGCGGAATATGATTGGAGAAGTTTGACTACTCAAAGGCTTGATGATCTTGAAGAACGCAGTACTAATGAATTTATCCCAAAGGAAGTTAGATTATCTGTCGATAGAGAAATTCAGCAATTAACTTATTTTATCGAAAATGATATTAACCCTATTACTCCAACGGCCTCTAAATTCAATGTTCAATTTGTTGAACAAGGCATCATCCTCTTTATTCCTCTTTTAGTTGTTATTCTAGCCGCAGATTTAGTTTCAAGTGAATTTTCCAATAAAACAATCAAGATCTTACTCACAAGAGCCGTTCCTAGATGGAAAATATTATTGAGTAAGTATATTGCACTTATCATGATGACTACACTTTTAGTTTTTATCATTGGCGTTTTATCTACTTTAATCTCCTATTTGTTTTTTCAACAGTGGGGCTTTAGTGAGCCCATCGTGACAGGTTTTAGTTTAGTTAATGGTGAGTTAAATGCAAATTCAACGATACTAATCTCTCGATTCCAATACACGTTATTGATTTATTCCTTATTATGGTTTGTGTCTACAGTAGTAGCGTCCATCACACTATTGATATCGGTTGTAGTTGATAACAGCTCATCAGCGATAGGGATATTGATGGCCTCTTTAATTGGTGGTCAGTTTCTACAGTTTTTCTTATCTGAATGGGAGTTAGTGAAATATTTCTTTGTAACAAACTTAGATCTTACGCGCTATTTAACCGGATCTTATCAACTTATTGAAGGGATGAGCTTAAACTTTTCTGTTCTGATACTAAGTGCCTGGGCCTTATTGTCGTTAATCATTAGTTTCATTGTATTTAACCACAAAGATGTCCTCGTTTAAATCGACTATTAAGGAGAATCAGTATGTTTAAAAAAGTCATTTGGCCACTAATATTAGTTAGTTCGTTAGCTTTATCGATTATTTTTATAGGGGGATTCGTTGCCTCAGTAAATGTCAGCAAAAGTGAAGAAGAAAACCAAACAGAAAAACCAATGGAAAGTATGCAAAGTTTACCTGAAGAAAGTGATGAAATACCAACAGACTCTTCTGAAATCCTTATTCTTGGCGATTCTATAGGATTTGGAATAGGAGACGAAGAAGAACTAGGTATAGGAGGAAGATACTTAGATTTAATCGCTAAAGAAGGGCAAGAAAAAAAAGCTGTTAAAAATAGTTCTATACCTGGCTATGAAAGTGCAGACTTAGTAAAATCTATTAAAAGCGGAGAGAACAATGCGAGTATTTTAGGCGCTAATTTGATCATTCTTTCTATTGGGGGAAATGATTTAAATCGCTTAGAATATGAGGATAGTGTAACGTTAACTCTTGCTTTTGAGGAAGCACTTAAAAGCTACAAAGAAAATTTAGCAGCAATAACAAAAGAAATTAGAACAATCAATCCTGACGCACAATTAGCGTTTATAGGACTGTATAATCCTTATAGCGAAGAAGAACCAGAAAAAGCGATATTTCTTTTAGAATGGAACTATGAAACACGTGTGATTGTAAATTCAGATGTTAAATTTGCTTATATACCAACGTATGAATTATTTGAATATCATTTAGATGATTATCTTTCTATAGATGAATTTCATCCAAGTGGATTGGGTTATCAAGTCATAGCAGAAGTGCTTAATAAAATAATAAATAAATGAAAAGAATAGCAATTTAGGATAGAATGTAAGAGAGTTGCCTATAACGTTAAGCAAATGGTCTTATGTAAAGGGCTAGAAAGGAAAGAGAATATGAAATATATTAAATTTGTTTATTACTTGTGTGCACTAGCAATGATTTTGTCTTTGGGAAATGTCTTTATAAATGGTGATTTTTCAATAGAAGGTCCAGCATTATTAAGCAACAATTGGGGAATTATGTCTTTAGTTGATCTTTTTGCAGGAATCTTAATTTTTTCAACATGGATTGTATTTAGAGAAAAAAATCCATTAGTAATTGGTGTGTTGATCGTTTTAATGGGACTATTTGGATTCTTAACGGCAAGTTTGTATATCTTATTTAATTTATATAAAGCCGATGGCGATTGGGCGAAATTTTTCTTGGGAAACAAAAGAGAAATGATAACCGAAAAATGGGCTAATACAAAAAAATAACTGTTTAATTTGCGATGTAAAAGTAGTATAGAAAAAACAAATAATTTTAGCAAATAAATAAAAAAGTCTTTTCTTTATCAATGAGCTAGAATTGGGGAATAATCGATTTATTAAGGAGTGATTTTATTTTTACATTAGGAAGAAACATGGATTTCAATTACAGAACCAATCAGCTAATAGCAATCATGTCATTAGTCGTAGCGGCTATAGGCTGGATTTTAATAGGAAAGATTTCATCAGGACTCTACGTAGGAAGTGGAGTATTTTTAACTTGGTCACTTTCTAGAGAACTTGATCCCAAACATGATTATTCAGCATTTCTAGCGGCTGCGTTTTCTGGTTTAAATTTATTTTACTATGAAACTATTCAACTTTTAGTAATCTTTTGGATTATTTTACTTATGAGAATAGTAAATGGCATAACAGGCGAAAGCCAAACCTTTTTTGATTTGTTTTCGGTGTTAGGACTTAGTATCTATTTATCTTTTAATAATGAAAATAGTATTTATTTACTCGTTTACGTCTTAGCAATGGCTTTAATTCTAATAAATAGACAAAAAAGTAAGAAAGTTCTACTAGCTAGTGGAATTAGTTTGGGATTATTTATAATAGAGACCTTTTTTATGGGGTATTTAACTTTTAATAGGGCAGATTATTTAAGCCTTGTTAATGTATTTAGCCTTGTTGTATTGGGACTATCTTTTGTATTATTTTGGTTTTTATCAAAAGAAAAAGTTGAAGACGATAAAGGTAACCCCGTAAAAAGATACGAACTACTAGCAAGTCAATTCTTGTTTAGCGCGATAATCCTATTGTTAATTTTATTTAGCCAATTGGCGATAAACAATCTAATTATCTATCTATCAGTGATAGTAGGAGTAGCCATTTACTTCATTGGATATAAGCTGATAAAGAGAGACTAAACTATTCTTAGGTTTAAAGAGTTGACTTAGTAAAGATGAAATAAACCAATATAGACATAAATTATAAGAAAAGATAAAGAAAGAAAAAATGCATGTAGACTTGAAGAAAGTGGGTAGCCTACTCTCTCGTTTAGTTTCATGCATTTTTACTATTTAAGATGGAGGAAGAGAAATGACTGATCCGATAGGAACGCTGCAACAATTTATTAACGAAGCTGAGCACATTACTTTTTTCGGTGGAGCAGGAGTATCGACGGAAAGTGGACTACCGGATTATCGTTCTGATGACGGGGCTTATACTGAACTGGAGAGGCAAAAGTTAGATCCTAGAAGAGTCATGAGCAAACGTTATTTGATAAATTACCCCGAAAAGTTTTTCAATCAACCAAATAAAAACAAGAAGTGGATAAAACCTGAACCTAATGCTGCTCATCTTTATTTAGCTGCATTAGAAAACAAACCAAAAGATGTCCGCATTATTACACAAAATGTTGACCGATTACATCAAACGGCTGGAAGTAAGTTAGTTGTTGAATTGCATGGCAATAATCGCCATTTTCATTGTATGGTATGCGGCCGTGAATATGGGCCTAAAGAGATTCAAAAAGATGAACAAAATATTCCCCGATGTCCAATTGATAACGGCATCATACGAGCAGATGTCGTTTTATTTGGTGAAAATATTAAGCCAGAAGTTCTAGAAAGAGCAAAAGAACTGATAGCTAGTTCTGATTTGCTTATTATTGCAGGGACATCTTTGACCGTTCATCCGGCTAAGAATTTAATTCATTACTTTACAGGCAAACGAGTCATTGTCATCAATAAAACACCTTTAACAATTGATTTACCAATCGATTTGGTTATTCAAGAATCGGTTGGGAAGACGTTTAAGAAGTTATCTATTTAAAGAAAAAAGATCTATTTGGTCTTTTTTTTTGCCTTTTGTCTTTAAATAGTATCAATTTTAATGTTACACAGCTATTGCAGCAAGGACAACTTTACCAATGTTGATTTGCGCGTTGCTGACAATTAGTGAGGCTTCTAAGGCCGCTAAATGTTAATAAAACATTCTCCTTGCGGCTATTATAGACTATGTTGCAAATACGCCAAGCTTTGCCTACAAGAGGTCTGAACGAACCTGCTACCTCAACACCAAAATCGGTTAGTAAGGTAGAACGTACCGCAGCTTCATCGACTCCTTCAGGGACTTCTACACAATTTACGGTTGATACTCTTTATTATCAGCAATCACTTCGCTGGGTTCAGACGTTTTTCCCCAGTCTTTTTCGAGCATCTTACATTTACTCCCGCACGCTTAGCAAATTCGACTAGCAAATAAGAAAATCGTCCAAAAGCTGGAATTAATACCCAATCGCCCTCTTCGACTAACCCCAACATGGCAGCCTCGATTCCTGAGCGTGCTGTTCCATTTATGGAAAAGATAGTTATATTTTTTGTTCTAAACACATTTTTCAATAATTCTGAGACATCATCCATAATGTCTCTAAATACAGGGGCATATTGTCCTGAAATAGGCATACTCATGGGTCTTAAAACACGAGGACTTATTTCAACAGGTCCTGGAGTCATAATAATTCTTTTTGGAATAGATAACTCTTTCTTTTATTTTTATGATTTGAATTCTTTATCTACTAGTGTATGGTACAGTAAGTATTGCTATCATTATCTAAAATAACTAAAGCCCACATTATCTTTAGTAAAAAATATCCAAAAAATAATCAATGATAAGTTACCGTATCTTATCTAATTGTATTTAAGCATGGGGGGAAATAAATGACGGCTCTTAAAACAATACTAGAATTACCAAGTTTTTCTAGTATTCAAGTTCTAAATAAACAAGCAGATTTATCTAGAGAAGTCTATACAATTGAAATTTCTGAGGCACCTGACGTTGCTTCGTATTTGTCAAAACATACGTTGTTATTAACGACAGCGATGGCCTTTAAAGGTGAACCCAAAAAGCTATGTGCGTTTATTCAATCGCTAAATGAATTACCAGTGGCTGGACTTGGAATTAAATTAGGAAGATTTATTAGTGAATTAGATGAAGAAGTGATTACCTTTGCGGATAATTTAAATTTCCCGTTGCTACAAATACCAAGCACTGTGGGATTAGGAAGAATTTCTCATCAATTGCTTTCTTATGTTTGGGATCAGCAAACTGATAAATTGTATTACGCACTGGATATTCAAAAGAAATTTTCTAACTTGATGATTAAAGGAGCAGACCTAAAAATATTGATTAGTCATTTAGGTATGATTTTAAAACGGCCAGTTATGATGGTTAATCCTTTTACAGAAATTATTGCTGAATCAAAGCATTTTCAACAACACTTGAGTTTTGCTAATTATAATCATCAACAACTGACGCCTCATTTGAAAAAAATCCGGGATACAAATAAAGAATCGACTTTTCTTTTTGAAATAGACAATGACAATCAGTTACTTGTTTCTGTCTTTCCAATTCAGATAAATGCTTATTTCCCTTATTTACTAGTTATTTTCAAAGCTGATCAGATTCCTTATCCTTTTTCTCAGTTTGCTATAGAACAAGCCAATACGGTTCTTTTACACACTCTTTATAAGAATTTGAAAATAACAGAAAGCAAGTTACAATTGAGGGAAACCTTTTTTTCTCAATTAATAAAAAAGGAAAATCAAAATAAGAAAACAGCGATTAATTGGTTAGATTATGGAAAAGATTATGGCCTAGTTCAGTCAACCACTTATAAAATTATTATTGTTCATTTTGAAAACAGAGAATTGAATACAATCAGTAACGAGCTCGAAATAGATCAATACCACTTAACCTACGAATGGTTGGAAAAGCAAGTAGCCAATCATTTTGAAGAGGCCTTATTATTTCCAATTAAAGATACTATTTATTATGGCATTCTTTTACAAAAATCTGAATCCGAACTAAAAAATAAGCTTTGTCTTATCCATCATCAGTTGAAAGATAAATTACCTATTGCACTTCATTTTTCAATTGGCAATGATGTGAACGAGATAAATTCTATTTATTTTTCTTACCAAGAAGCACTAGAAACGTGTAAAACTATTTTAAATACTGATTCTCTTGAAATTGTCCATTATTATCAAACAAAAGGCTTTAATCAATTAATTGAACACACACCTATAGCACAGGTAGAGCATTTTTGTGTTACAACTTTGAAAAAACTAGCTTTTCCAATTAGTGAAATGGATAAAGAACTAAGAAAAACATTAAAAGTTTACTTAGAATCTCAATGCGATATTACATTAACGGCCAAGTTATTATTTATTCATCGCAATACCGTTAAATATCGAATTATTAAATGTGAAGAAATTTATGAAACACCTATTAACAATCCAAACTTATCTTTAAAACTTAGACTAGCTCTAGAACTTTCAGATAATGCTACTGCAAATTAGAACTCTACAAGTTAAGTAAAAGGATACATTGATATAAAAAAACAATAAAAAAAGAGCCAAGCACTAACTTTAATTAGCTAGTGTTTGGCTCTTTACATGATAATTAATTAAATGAAAGAACGCGCTCGTCATCGTTCATGTATTCTTTATCTTGAGCAGGTGCTTCAATGGAGCCAAATGGCATTTGTGCACGTAACTTCCAGTTAGCAGACAAGTTCCATTCTGAGCGAACAGCATCATCAATCAATGGGTTATAGTGTTGTAAGCTAGCGCCGATATTTTCGATTGCTAATGTAGTCCAGACAGAGTGTTGCGCTATACCAGAAGCTTGTTCTGACCAAACTGGGAAGTTATCGGCATACAGTGCAAATCGTTCTTGTAGATTTTTAACAATGCTCATTTCTTCAAAGAATAAAATCGTTCCATATCCAGCGCGAAAAGAATTTAATTTTCCAACTGTTGGAGCAAAATCTTGTCTTTCAGGAATGACTTCTTTCAAAGCAGCTTCCGTTAAATCCCATAACGTTTCGTGAGAGTCTCCAAACAAAACAATTGCACGTGAAGTTTGTGAATTGAATGAAGAGGGGCTTTCTTTGATTGCTTTTTTGACTAATTCCATGATTTGTTCGTTAGATAAGGAAACCTTTTTACCTAGCGCATAAATGGAGCGACGTTCTTTTAATAAATCAATGTATTGATTATTCATAAACTGTATTCCTCCTTAGATGAACTTACCTAATTAGTATAACAGCTTTCTTTTAGTAGGCAACTATCTAAGCTCTTAGTAGTAACAGTCTAGCGCAAATGTTTTTTATGACGAAAATAAAATTTTTCGAGATGATAATAGGCACTCCCAATTATTAAGCAACTCGCTAAATCAATTACTAATATGGATTGGGTTTTATCAATATAGGAAGCAATAACCCAAAAGTAAACCATTTGAACAATAAAGATATGATAAGACTGTTTTCCTAAACACGCTAATCCTTCATAAAGGATATTCCATCTCAACTTAGGCAGATAGGTAAGTCCTAAATGAAATAAGAATAAAGGATAGAAAAAAGTTAGAGGATTTTGACCTCTCCATGCAGTATCGAATGAATAAAAAGATCCATTATAGTCAAAATAATGAACTAAGATAAGATAGAGAATGCTTAAAAAAGCACCTATTTTAATGATAGTTAAAGCTTTTTTATCTTGTTGAATAAAGTAAAACCAAATACCTAAAGCAATCGCGAATAGATAACGAAAGAAAAATAAACGATATAAAAATGGGGGTAAGTCTAGAATATCACTAGCTAATTCAAAACCTAAATTTACTAAGAAACTGATTAATAACATAAGATGATGGTTTCTTTTAGCAAGATAATAAAGAAAAGGCAAAAAGAAAATAAGTTGAATCATAATGGAAATAAAAAACCCGCCAAATCCACCTCGACCGAACAAATAAAAGAAAATAGAAGCTTCTTCTCCAATAAACGGACCAATCACTAGTTGAAACAAATAAGCTAGCACTGCTGGCAATAGAATGCGATTTAATTTTTTTAAAAGTAAAATCGGTTGGTATAAATCGATGAGCGTTTCAGAATGATGTCGTTCATAGGACATCGTATTGTTGAATCCTGCGATAACAAGAAATAAAGGAACGGCTTGCAGAATATAAAAAGGTCCACCGATATCTAGTACCGTTTGATTTGTTAAACTATGGATAAAAATAACAAAAAGAATCGCCAGTCCTTTCATAACGTCAATTGTTCGATTATATACCAAAGTTAGTCCTCCTCTCTCTTATGAGACATCTTAACTTATTTGAAAAGTAATTCAATAGGCAAATAAAAATAAGGGGAAAAAAAGAAATGAAAAGAAAAAAATACAGTGGGTAATTAAGAACAAAAAAAGGATGAAAGTAAAATAAAAGCAAGAATTTAAACACAAAAATAACTATGGTACAATAAAAATAAGAACAATAAAAATGAGGAGTGAAATAAAAATGGACGGAAAGAAAAGAGCGAATATAAAACTAGATTTATTAGTTGATATTGTCTTAAAAAAAGACCAACGAACAGGTACTTTAACGAGAGGTCATGTTAAGCGAATTTTGACAAATAGTGCACAACATCCTCATGGAATAAAAGTGATGTTAAAAGAAAACGATCAAGTCGGAAGAGTACAGAAAATTATAGAATAATTAAGTTCATATAGGGAGTCATTAAGCTTATTTCAAAAAAAAAAAAAATCTTTAGATGCTTTAACCAAGGAGATTAAAAGCTTTTTCACAAAAAATCATTGAGGCTTTCATTTCACATTTAACCATTTAAACGGTATAATGATAGACAAAGCTGTTCGAATTGAGTTCAGTGTATTTCCAATAGGAGGAAAATTGTTATGAAAATCGGTATACCTAAAGAAATCAAAAACAACGAAAATCGGGTGGCTATTTCACCAGCAGGAGTTCACGGCCTAGTAGAAGCAGGACATGAAGTTTTTGTTGAAGAGTTAGCTGGGAAAACAGCAGGTTTCACTGACGAAGCTTTTGTGGATGCAGGAGCAAAAATGTTAAAAAGTGCTGCAGATATTTGGGCAGCTGAGATGGTTATTAAAGTAAAAGAACCTCTACCTGAAGAATATGTTTATTTCCGTGAAGGTTTAATTCTGTTCACTTACCTACATTTAGCAGCAGCTAAAGAATTAACAGATAAATTAGTTGAATCAGGCGTAACAGCAATTGGTTATGAAACAATGGCTAAAGACGGCGTATTGCCACTATTAACACCAATGAGTCAAGTAGCTGGACGTATGGCTGTTCAAATCGGGGCACAATTCTTAGAAAATACTCATGGCGGAAAAGGCCTGTTATTGGGTGGAACACCAGGTGTTTCAACGGGTAATGTTGTTATTATCGGTGGTGGCGTTTCGGGAATGCACGCAGCTAAAATGGCAGTCGGCCTTGGTGCTGATGTAACGATTTTAGATGTAAACCCTACTCGTCTAGCTGACCTAGGCAATATCTTTGGTAATTCAGTTACAACATTAATGTCAAATGAATTTAATATCGCAGAGCAAGTTAAAACAGCGGATTTAGTTATCGGCGCTGTATTGATCCCTGGTTCTAAAGCACCAACACTAGTAACAGAAGAAATGGTTAAAACAATGGAAGCTGGATCAGTTATTGTGGATATCGCAGTCGATCAAGGCGGAATTATTGAAACAGCTGATAAAGTAACGACTCATGATAATCCTGTTTACACACGTCATGGTGTGCTTCACTATGCTGTTGCAAATATGCCGGGCGCTGTTTCAAAGACATCGACAATGGCTTTAACGAACGTTACAGTCCCTTATGCAATAGAAATTGCCGGAAAAGGTGTTGAATTAGCAGCACAAGAAAATCCTACTGTATACGGTGGAATAAACGTTATGAACCATAAAGTAACGAAAAAAGAAGTTGCTGAATCTTTAGACATGGAATTTGTTGAAGCAAGTACATTCTTTAAAAAATAATAAGTCTAAAAAAAGCTAAGCCTATTATAGGTTTAGCTTTTTTGCTGAGAATGGGTTCAACTGACCCCTATTCCACAAATTTATAAAATCCGTTATAATGAATAAAAAGAAATCATGAGAGGAGGGTTAGTATAGAAAATGAGTCAAAAGAACAGCTAATGATTGAAGTGGCTAAGTTATATTATCAATCAGACTATAGCCAACAAGAGATTGGCACAAAATTTGGTATATCGAGACCAACAGTTTCTCGTTTATTAAAAAGGGCTAAAGACAAAGGATACGTTCAAATAAAAATAGTGGACCCTTTTTTTGATTTGGCTCATTTAGAAGCAGCGCTAAAAGAAAAATACTCGCTAGCAGAAGTGCATGTTATCTTTTCGCCAGAATCTTATTACGAAACGATTACAGCGCATTTGTCTCATTTTGCAGCAAAGTACCTAGAAGAAGTCATTGTAGAAGGGACGATTTTAGGAGTCAGTTGGGGAACGACTATGTACGAAATCGCTAGAAAATTAACGCCAAAAAAAGTTAGCGGAGTAGAAGTTGTGCAGTTAAAAGGAGGGATAAGCCATTCGGATGTTCAAACGTATGCTAATGAAACCATTTCTCTATTCTCTGCTGCTTTTCAAACAACTCCGTTACATTTATTGTTGCCAGTTATATTTGATCATGTTACGACTAAAAAACTAGTAGAAAAAGATCGACACATGCGTTACATCATTGAAAAGGGCAAACAAGCAACAGTAGCCTTGTTCACAGTAGGAACGGTACGTGAAAATGCTTTATTATTTAGATTAGGGTATTTTGATGAAAATGAAAAGATGCGCTTAAAAAAACAAGCAGTTGGTGATATTTGTTCACGTTTTTTTGATGCAAAAGGGGAAATAAGTGATCAAGAAATCAACAGTCGTACAATGGGGATTGATTTAGAAGAGCTAAGGTATAAAGAAAAATCAATCCTAGTAGCAGGTGGACATAGAAAATTAGCTGCTATCGACGGGGCTCTAAAAGGAAAGTATGCTAATATTTTAATGATTGATCAGTTTACTGCAAAAGAACTTCTTAAGTGGAATGAACCACACGAATGAACCAACTAACCTGCGATAGGAACGTTTACATTTGGTCGCATTTAAGATATAATGAGGTTATTGGTAAATGAACGTAATTTCATAAACGAATGGTCATATGTTCAAGAAAGACGACTAAATAAAATGATTTAAAAATTAGGAGGAAAACAAATGAATAAACTAGCTAATCTAATCGACCACACAGCTTTAAAACCAGGCGTAACAAAAAAAGAAATCCTAAAATTAACAGCAGAAGCTAAGGAATATGGTTTCTATTCTGTTTGTGTTAATCCAACATGGGTAGCAGAAGCAGCTAAACAATTAAAGGGATCAGAGGTTGATGTGTGTACCGTTATTGGTTTCCCATTAGGCGCAAATACCACGGATGTAAAAGTATACGAAACAACAGATGCAATCAATAATGGCGCAACTGAAGTAGATATGGTTATCAATATTGGCGCATTAAAATCTAATGAAGACGATCAAGTGTTAAACGATATTCAAAAAGTGGTTGAAGCGGCTAAGGGAAAAGCGTTGGTAAAAGTTATTATTGAAACGTGCTTATTAACAGACGAAGAAAAAGTACGCGCTTGTGAACTAGCTGTAAAAGCTGGTACAGACTACGTGAAGACTTCTACTGGTTTTTCAACAGGTGGAGCAACAAAAGAAGACATCACATTAATGAGAAAAACAGTTGGAGAAAAAATTGGCGTTAAAGCATCTGGCGGAATTCATTCAAAAGCTGATTTAGAAGCAATGGTTAAAGCAGGAGCAACAAGAATTGGTGCAAGTGCTGGTGTAGCAATCGTTTCTGAATAGGATAATAGGTTGAAAAATAATTGGGCTTCATTAACTAAGGAAGTTTAAAGAACTGAGATACTTATCTAGCGATGGGTGTCACAGTTTTTTTGATTTTCCGTAATGGATGAGAAGTGAAAAATTAAGTAGAATAAGGTATACTGAAAAAGAGAAATCAACTAAAAGGAGCTTATTTATGACAAAAGGGAATAAAAAAATTGAAGTAGAAATAAAAGAAACAACGAATAATAAAGAGGGTTTTGTAGAGTTATCGCTATCAGCAGGGGAGCGACTAATCGGCTTGATCCAACAAGAAGAAGGCAAGTCTGTAACCGTCATTACAAATGCTGGTGTTGAATCAAAAGCAAGAACCATTGATGATGGCATCAATCAACTGTTAATGGATTATAATTTACACCAACTATAAAAATAAAGAATCATTAAAGATTAAAAATCAAATCAAGAAAGGTGTGGTGTTCAGTGACAGCAATTCCAAAAGAGGCTTCTTTCAAAGCAAAAGCAAAAGCGTGGTTGGAAATGATAAAACCAAACTGGGAAAGAGCGCAAGTTTCGCCTAATTCAGCACAATTAGCTTATTTTATTTTACTCTCAATTGCGCCTATTCTATTAGTTGTCGCGAATATCATCCCTTTTTTACCAATTAGCGCAACAGACATACTGCCTTATCTAGAAACGGCTTTACCAGCAGATATCTATCGTATCGTTCAGCCGATGTTGCTAGGCTTTTTAAGTCAGACACGTGGTGGGGTGATTTCCATTGGTTTAATCACATCTTTATGGTCAGCAAGTAAAGCGTTCAATGCCACTCAATTGGTGTTAAATGAAGTATACGGTGTAGAAAAGAGAACAAATTTTATCATTGTTCGAGTCGTTTCTTTTCTTATTAATTTAGCTATTGTTGGAGCGGTAGGAGTTACCATGTTTGCCTTTGTCTTTGGTGAGCAAATTCTGAGTTTTATCGAAGATTTTTTTGATATTAAGTTAACGTTAATTCAAGATATCCTCAGTTTTAGATGGCTGATTCTATCAGTTGTTTTATTAGTGGTTCTAGTATTGATTTATTCGTTACTACCAAATCATGGAATAGCCTTCAAGTATGCTATTCCTGGTGCTATATTTTCTGCATTAGGCTGGTTAGTCTTATCGCAAGGATTTTCGTTTTATGTATCCGTTGCTGGAGGTGCGGCATCTGGTAGTGGGGCGTTTGGAGTATTCATTATTCTGATGCTGTGGCTGTATTTATCTGCTATTGTCTTTTTATTAGGTGCGTTGATCAATGTCATTTATTTCCAATATAAAAATGACCAAACAGTCGCTGAATACAAAAAAGAAAAAGAAGACGAAGAAGAAGGGAAAACAAAAGAAGATAGCCTGATGAACTCAGCAAATAAACAACGTGGAAAATTAGTAAAGGTCAAAATAGTTCAACAACAAGAAAAAGATGAAGAGAAGATAGAACTGTGATAAAGAGTCAATGATTTTAAAAAATGGAGTTGGAGTTTATCCTGCTCCCCTTTTTTTTGTGGCTGATTTCTTATATAATGAATGAGTAACTAAAAAGATTGATTAACTAGTTGAATGAACAGACAAGGAGAATTTTTGACGTATGAATGAGACGAAAGAATCAAAAATAGATTACGGTATCATTTTATCTATTCTATTATTATCCATTATCAGTATAGCCACTCTCTTTTCTACTACCTACTTAATCGAAGGCAAAGGAATACGAACGACGATTATGCAGGTCCTTTGGTACATTATTGGAACGATTGCGATTATTATTACTATGCAGTTTGATTCTGAGCAACTATGGAAACTAGCACCGATTGCTTATGGAGTAGGATTGTTGCTCTTGGTTTTAGTCTTATTCTTTTATGATCGACAGACAGAAGCTTTTACCGGAGCAAAAAGTTGGTTCAAATTTGGACCGATAACCTTTCAGCCTTCAGAAATCATGAAAATTGCTTTTATTTTAATGCTGGCACGCGTCGTAACGCAACACAATAGTGAATACGAGAAGCATTTTGTACAAGCAGATTTTCTATTGATAGGCAAAATATTACTTACTTCTATTATTCCACTAGGCTTAATTCTAATGCAAAATGATTTAGGAACAACATTAGTTTTTATGGCTATTATCGGTGGGATTATTTTAATGTCTGGTATAACTTGGAAAATTATCTTGCCCATTTTTGCTGCAACAGCCGGCGCCGGTGGAGGGCTATTGTTTATCGTTGCTAATAATCGTGAGATTTTATTGAATTTTGGTTTTAAACCGTATCAATTTGCTCGAATTGATTCTTGGCTTAATCCGTACCAAGATTCTGCCGATGCATCTTATCAGTTGATTCAAAGTATGAAAGCAATTGGTTCAGGTAAAGTTTTTGGTAAAGGATTTGGCGTATCAGAAGTATATGTGCCTGTGCGAGAATCTGATATGATTTTTTCGACAATTGGTGAAAATTTTGGCTTTATTGGTAGTACAGCGTTAATTTTTATTTATTTTTTATTGATTTACCAAATGGTCCGTATTTGTTTTGATACAAAAAATGAGTTTTATACGTATATTTCTACAGGTGTGATTATGATGATTTTATTTCATGTGTTAGAAAATATCGGGATGGGTATCGGGATGTTGCCTTTAACGGGTATTCCACTTCCCTTTATTTCGCAAGGTGGGACAGCTTTATTAGGAAACATGATGGGTGTTGGTTTAGTAATGTCAATGAGGTATCATTACCGTAGCTATATGTTCTCAGAAGATGAAAGTGAATTTTAAGTTGAAGAATAAAGAATGAAATGAAAAAGTAGAGGAGCAACTAACGATGTTAAATTTCTATGAACACAAATTGTGTTCAACTTGTCGTAAAGGTAGAAAATGGTTAAAAAATAATGCAATTGAGTTTCAGACAATTGATATGATTGCACAACCTCCTTCAAAAGAACAATTAATAGCGTGGATGACGGCATCTGATTTACCCGTTAGTCGCTTTTTTAACGGAAAAGGCAATCGGTACCGTGAATTAAATTTAAAAGACCACTTATCAGATATGACAATAGAAGCAGCAGCCGAAATATTATCAACAGACGGTATGCTTATCAAACGCCCATTAATAACTGACGGTAGTAAGATTACGCTTGGCTTTAACGAAGAAGACTTCGAAAAAGAATGGCTAAAGTAAAGGAGAAAAATAGCATGGTGGAAGTACAAGAAATGAAGTATAGTGAAAACGGGTTATGGATTTTGAAAACAGGTAATAATTATCGGATTGGATTGTCTGAAAAAGGGCAAGATGATCTAGGTGAAGTGATGTTTATTGAGGTCCTTTCTCATGTGACTAGAGTAGAACAAAACGAGACCTTAATTGATTTAGAAGGTGCTAAAGCTGTGACTGAGTTGACGTCTCCACTTGCGGGAAAGGTTGTTTCTTACCATAAAGCATTAGCAGATGAACCCGAGAAATTAAATAGTGTGGATAAAGAATTCAATTGGATTGTCGAATTAACGGACGTAGACGAAACAGTTTTTAATACGTTATCAGATACAATCGATTAATCGATTATTGTTGACAGCACAAAAACCATCTGTTAGAATATTGACAATATCATAACAAAAGCGATGATAAGAAGAGTACGTTCCATACAAACATTTTTAGAGAGCCTCGTTTGCTGAAAAGAGGTAGTGGGAGTAGAACCGAAGATGGTCTTTGAGCTAAGAGTGAGTGAATGCATCTGCATAAGCTTATCCCGGTAGCACCCGATAACGTGCCACAGTATAACTAGCTGCAATGAGCTTAAGTACTGGATGAGGTTAATTTAGTGATAAATTAACGAATTAAGGTGGTAACACGAAAGCAATGACTTTCGTCCTTATATTAAGTAGGTGACTTAATATAGGGGCGAGAGTTTTTTTTATTTACCTAATAAGTTAGAGAGGGGTATCATAAATGATCGAATTAAAGAATATAAAAAAAGTATTCCAAACAAAAGAAGGCACTCTAACAGCCGTAAATCATGTTGATTTATCGATTGAAGACGGTGAGATTTATGGCATTGTTGGGTACTCTGGAGCAGGAAAAAGTACTTTGGTTCGCATGTTCAATGGACTTGAAATTCCAACAAAAGGAACCGTAACCGTTGATGGTCATGTCATTTCAGAATTAAAAGGTAAAAACTTAAGAAAAGAACGCCAAAAAATTGGGATGATTTTTCAACACTTTAACTTACTCTGGTCTAGAACGGTGATGGAAAATGTTTTATTTCCGCTAGAAATTGCGGGTATACCCAAAGCTAAACGACAAGCTAAAGCCAAAGAATTATTAGGTTTAGTTGGACTCGAAGGAAAAGAACAAGCCTATCCGTCTCAGTTGTCAGGTGGTCAAAAACAACGTGTAGGAATTGCTAGAGCTTTAGCTAACGAACCAACCTTATTGCTTTGCGATGAAGCAACAAGCGCGCTAGACCCTCAAACAACCGATGAAGTGCTAGATTTATTAGTAGCTATTAACAAACGTTTAAATTTAACAATTGTCTTAATTACTCACGAAATGCATGTTGTTAGAAAAATTTGCAACAAAGTCGCTGTGATGGATGATGGAAGAGTAGTCGAATCAGGCGAAGTATTAGAAGTCTTTAAAAAACCTCAACAAGATATTACAAAACGATTTATCCGTCAAGACGCTAATCCAGATAGCGGTGAGACAGATGATGTGTTAGAAGAAATGCTAGTAGAGTACCCAGAAGGCAAATTGATTCATCTTGTATTTGAAGAAGAACAAGTTAGAATGCCAGTTATTTCAAGAATTGTACGTGAATACAACGTAGAATTAAATATTATCCAAGGAAATATCCAACAAGCTAAAAAAGGTTCGATTGGTTCTTTATATGTTCAGTTAACGGGCGATCCTTTAAGTATTTCGCAAGCAATTGAACAACTTGACCAAATGAAAGTAGGAGTTGAGGTGATTGAACATGTTGTCGAGTCTTAAACTAGGAGCTAATATACTAGACCAATATATCGACTTTTCAGATATTCAGTGGGATAAGATGCAAAAAGCGACCGGACAAACGTTAGGAATGACCATTGGTTCAGTTATCATTGTCTTTTTATTAGGGCTCTTACTTGGTTTGCTATTATATGAAACAAACGGTAAAGAAACGCTAGATGCTAAAGTGCTTTATAGTATCGTAGCTTTCTTGGTAAACGTTTTTCGTTCTATTCCGTTTATTATTTTAATCGTTTTGATCATGCCCTTCACAAAAGTATTAGTTGGATCCATTATAGGCCCGATTGCTGCTTTACCGGCGTTAATTATTTCTTCGGCACCATTCTATGCTCGATTAGTTGAAATAGGGTTTCGCGAAATAGATAAAGGCGTGATTGAAGCGGCTGAAGCAATGGGAGCCAGTAAATGGGAAATCATTTACAAAGTTCTCATTCCAGAAAGTTTACCATCTATTGTTTCTGGTTTGACCGTTACAACCATCTCATTAGTTGGATATACAGCGATGGCGGGAGTCATTGGTGCCGGTGGCTTAGGTAATCTAGCTTACTTAGACGGCTTCCAAAGAAATCAGCCAGCTGTAACGTTAGCAGCAACATTAATTATTTTAGTCATCGTTTTTACCATTCAATTTATTGGCGATAGAGCTGTTAAGCGAATCGATAAACGATAAGTATACCGATAGGGATTAGGACTTATAAAAAAATAAAAATGAAAAAGGGGAGAAAGATTATGAAAAAATCAATCGTATACGGAGCTATTTTAACTTTAGGATTATCTTTAACACTAGCAGCATGTGGGAATGATGCAGCAAAAGAAAGTGAAGAAACGGTCATAAAAATTGGGGCTAGCAATGTGCCTCACGCAGAGATACTAGAATTTGCTAAACCCCTTTTAGAAAAAGAAGGCATAGCTTTAGATATCACGACTTACAATGATTACATTGTGCCTAACGTTGCTTTAGACGAAGGCGACTTAGATGCCAACTATTTCCAACATCGCCCGTTCTTTGCTAGCGCAGTCGCTGAAAATGATTTTGATTTTGTTGATGCTGGTGCCATTCACATTGAGCCACTTGGTTTGTACTCTAAAAAATATGAGAACCTAGCTGATTTAAAAGAAGGCGCAACGGTTTTAACAAGCAATGTTCAATCTGACTGGGGTCGTATCATTAGTATCTTAGCAGATGAAGGATTGGTTACATTAAAAGAGGGTGTTGAACCAACGACGGCTACCTTTGATGATATCGATAAAAACACAAAAAACTTGAAGTTTGAATACGAAAACGATCCAGCTTTGATGACAACGCTGTATCAACAAGAAGAAGGCGATTTAGTAGCAATCAACTCAAACTTTGCCGTTGATCAAGATATTAACCCAATTAAAGATTCAGTAGCATTGGAAAGCACCAGTTCTCCGTATGCAAATATTGTAGCAGTTCGTTCAGAAGATGCTAAAAATCCAGCTATTAAAAAATTAGTAGATGTATTGAAATCAAAAGAAGTGCAAGATTACGTTATCAAAGAATGGGACGGTGCAGTTGTACCCGTTAAAGAGTAAAGGTTAATCCATTAAAAAATAGGCTAGTAAACGAGCGGTAGCATGAATCTCTTAAAATGTACTTTTAAGAAATCGCTACAGTAAATCGTTTTACTAGCCTATTTTTTATTTTAATAAGAAACGGACGCCTTTTTAACAAAGTCTGTAAATATACGCTGCATCTTAGTATCTTCTTTTAACATTAATTCAGGATGCCATTGGACGGCCACGATACTTTGCTCTGTATCTGTTGACTCAAAACCTTCAACTAAGTTGTCTTTGCTCCAAGCAACGGCTTGAAAAGAGTCTGCTAATTCTTTGATTGCTTGGTGATGGTAAGAATTAACCAAATAAGTTGACCCGAAAATCTGACCTAGTTGACTTTCTGGATTGAGCGTCACACTGTGAGAGCCTGTATTAAAATAGGTTTGTTGGATATGTTGAACGCTCAGTTCTTTGTAATCAGATAAATCTTGGTAAAGTGTCCCTCCATACATAACATTCAATAATTGCATCCCACGGCAGATAGCTAAGATTGGTTTGTGCTGAGCGAGTGTTTCTTTTATCAAAGCCATTTCAAATGTATCACGAGCAGGTTCAGTAGCTTCTAATTTTAAATGAGGTTCTTCGCCTGATAATGAAGGCGAAACATCTTGTCCACCAGCCAATAATAAGCCGTCGATTTGGTCAATATAATAAGAAGCATCTTCTGGTGAGCTAATTGGAAAAACAAAAGGAACGCCTTTTGCAGCTTGAATACTCTCTACAAAACCTTGTGGCGTGTACGTAATCGGCAGTCCATTGGTTTCGTTAAGTCCACGTAAAATATTTCCAGGAATACCAATAAGTGGTTTGTTCATCTGTTCAACCTTCTTTCTCATTTCAAGGAAATAATTGGAGTATCTGTTTTGAAAAAATCCGCACTGTTTAGGCGGTTATTTAGTTAGTTTACCTTATTTTGTTAGAAAAAGTAAGGTGTTTGCTTGGAACTTTATTGTGTATGGATGATAGTTCAGATAAAATGGAGTAGAATGGGATAAAGACGATAGATAAAATAAAGCGAATAAAGGAGTTTTGATAATGGCTATTTTAGAAGTTAAAAATTTACATGTTTCTATTGAAGATAAAGAAATACTAAAAGGCGTTGACTTAACGATAAAAACCAATGAAATTCACGCAATCATGGGGCCAAACGGAACGGGTAAATCAACGTTAGCCGCGGCAATTATGGGACACCCTAGTTTTACGATAACAAAAGGCGAAATTTTATTAGATGGCGAAAATGTTTTAGAAATGGCCGTTGATGAACGGGCAAGAGCTGGTTTATTTTTAGGGGTGCAATACCCAAGTGAAATTGCCGGTATCACCAATGCAGAATTTATGAGAGCAGCGATTAATGCTCGTCGTGATGATGACAATAAAATCCCGGTTATGCAATTTATCCGTAAAATGGATGAAAAAATGGACGTCTTAGATATGGCTGAAGAAATGGCTGAACGTTATTTAAATGAAGGCTTTTCTGGTGGCGAGAAAAAGCGTAATGAAATTTTACAGATGATGATGATTGAACCAACATTTGCGATTCTAGATGAAATCGATTCAGGATTAGATATTGATGCCTTAAAAGTGGTTTCTAAAGGCATCAACGCAATGCGCGGGGAGTCATTTGGCGCACTGATTATTACCCATTACCAGCGCTTATTAAATTACGTGACGCCCGATGTGGTTCACGTGATGATGAATGGGATTATTGTGAAAACTGGTGGAGTAGAACTAGCTAAACGTCTAGAAGCAGAAGGGTATAAAGGCATTCGGGATGAATTGGGTATTGAGTTTGAATTAGATGAAGACTAAGGAGGGAATCAATATGAAAGAACTAGATTTTAAAGAGACTCTTGGCGACGTCCGGATATTTTCTATGATGAAAAACGAGCCAACTTGGATGCTAAAGTTGCGTTTAGCGGCTTTAGAAAAGATTTCTTCATTAGACTTGCCTATTATTGAACGCGTACACTACAATCGCTGGCCACTTTTGCAAGTGCCAGATTTCAACCTTGTTGAAGAACCGGTTTTCTTAGCCAATGACTTTTTAACAGAAGAATCAGATGCTCCCCGTATTGTTCAAGTCGGGATACAAACGGCTTTTGAACAATTACCGATGGAATTGATTGAACAAGGGGTTATCTTTACAGATATTTTTACAGCGATGGAAGAACACTCTGAACTAGTAGAAGCGGCGTATATGCAACTAGCGGTTAAACCAGATGAAGACAAGCTAACGGCTTTTCATGCGGCGTTTATGACCAGTGGAATCTTTTTATATGTACCAAAAAACGTGGTTATTACAGAACCGCTAGAAGCTTTATTCGTGCAAAATAGTAAAGAGACTAACAGTTTAATCAAGCACGTGTTGATTTATGCGGATACCAATAGTGAGTTTACCTATGTTGAAAAATACCAAACAATCGGCGACCAAAAAAACGCCGCCAATATTGTAGCAGAAGTCATTACTAAACCAGGCGCTAAAGTGAAATTTTCAGCAGTAGATGAATTAGGTAAAGAGACGACTACTTACTTCAACCGTCGCGGTCATTTATTAGGCAATTCTCGCATTGAATGGGCAATTGGCGTGATGAACGAAGGCGATGTAATTGCGGACTTTGATTCTGATTTAATTGGTGAAGGGTCTCATAGTGAAGTAAAAGTGGTCGCCATTAGTATGGGCAAACAAATTCAAGCCATTGATACACGTGTGACGAACTTTGGCAGACATTCTGTTGGTCATATTTTACAACATGGTGTCATCTTAGAAAAAGCGACGTTAACCTTTAACGGCATCGGACATATTATTAAAGGCGCAAAAGGCGCCGATGCGCAACAAGAAAGCCGCATTTTGATGCTGTCAGATAAAGCGCGTGGCGATGCGAATCCGATTCTTTTAATTGACGAAAATGACGTAACAGCTGGACATGCAGCTAGTGTAGGGCGTTTAGATCCAGAGGAAATGTATTACTTGATGAGTCGTGGCATTCCTAAAGATGTCGCTGAACGTCTAGTTACGCGAGGCTTTTTAGGTTCTGTGATTGCTGCCATTCCAGTAAAAACAATTCGTGATGGCTTAGTGGAAACGATTGAAGGGAAGTTATTAAAATGATGTTCCAAGGTGAAGAGGTAAAAAAAGATTTTCCAATTTTAAATCAAGTGGTGAACGATGAACCCTTAATTTATCTGGATAGTGCTGCGACCAGTCAAAAGCCAACAGCGGTCTTAACTGCCATTGAAACCTATTACAAAACAGCTAATGCTAATGTTCACCGTGGCGTGCATACGTTGGCTGAACGAGCTACCAGTCAATATGAAGCAGCCCGCGAAACGGTTCGAGTATTTATCCATGCGAAAGAAACCGCTGAAGTGTTGTTTACTAGAGGAGCGACGACTAGTTTGAATTGGGTCGCTAAAAGTTATGGCGAAGCCAATGTGAATGAAGGCGATGAAATTGTGATTTCTTATATGGAGCACCATTCGAACATTGTGCCTTGGCAACAACTGGCTAGAAAGAAGAAAGCCACCCTAAAATACATTGAGTTAACAAAAGATGGGCAACTAGATTTAACTAGTGCAAAAGAACAAATCACCAATAAAACGAAGATTGTTGCCTTAACACACGTTTCAAATGTCTTAGGCAGTATTAATCCGATTGCCGAACTGACCCAACTAGCTCATAGCGTTGGAGCTGTGATGGTCGTTGATGGTGCACAAGCTGTGCCACATATGGCCGTTGATGTCGTTAAATTGGATGTTGATTTCTATGCTTTTAGTGGGCATAAAATGCTAGGACCAACCGGTATTGGGGTCTTATACGGCAAACGTGCGTTACTAGAAGCCATGGAACCAGTTGAATATGGTGGCGAAATGATTGACTTTGTTTATGATCAAGAAAGTACCTGGACTGAGTTGCCATGGAAATTTGAAGCTGGCACACCTAATATTGCCGGAGCAATCGGTTTAGCTGCAGCAATCGATTATTTGAATCAATTAGGTATGGAAAAGATTCATGCTTATGAAATTGAGTTGGTGACTTATTTATTGCCGAAACTACGTGCGATTCCTGGTCTAGTTGTTTATGGACCAACAGATGATAGCATACGCACAGGGGTAGTAACGTTTAATGTAGACGATCTTCACCCACATGACTTAGCAACCGCGTTAGATATGCAAGGAATTGCTGTACGAGCAGGCCATCATTGCACTCAACCGCTAATGAGGCAACTAGGAGCGTCTTCAACCGCTCGAGCCAGTATTTATCTATATAATACTAAAGACGATTGTGACAGCTTAGTTAAAGCGATTTTAGCCGCAAAGGAGTTTTTCAATTATGGCCTTAACTAGATTAGATCAATTATACCGACAAGTGATTTTAGACCATTCTAGCCATCCGCATCACCATGGCACATTAGAAGATGCCACCAACCAAGTTGAGATGAACAATCCAACGTGTGGGGATGTGATTGAGTTGCAATTAAATTTAGCCGATAACCGAATTGAAGCGATTCGCTTTTCGGGTAGTGGCTGCACGATTAGTACCGCTAGTGCGAGTATGATGACTGACGTGGTTCTAGGTAAAACGCCAAAAGAAGCACTTGCTTTAGTTGACCAATTTTCTTTATTGGTGCAAGGAAAAGAGCCAGGGAATTTGGATGACTTAGGCGATGCAGCGATTTTGAGTGGCGTTGTGAAATTTCCAGCCCGCATCCGTTGTGCAACATTAGCCTGGAAAGGTCTAGAAAAAGCCTTAGCTATAACCAATGAAATTAAAATGAATGAGAGAGATTAACGAAAGGGGTGTTTGAGTGATGAGTAAAGTACCAGAGACACAAGAGTACCAATATGGTTTTCATGATGATATCGAGTCGGTTTATACAACCGGAAAGGGCATTTCAGAAGCGATTATTCGAGACATCTCCGCTCGTAAAGAAGAGCCAGAATGGATGCTTGATTTTCGATTAAAATCTTTCAAACGCTACCAAAGCCAAAAGCTGCCGACTTGGGGCGCTGATTTATCCGGTATTGATTTTGATAATATCACCTACTATAAAAAATCAAGCAACAAACCTGAACGTGATTGGGAAGATGTACCCGAAAAAATCAAAGAAACCTTTGAACGATTAGGGATTCCTGAAGCTGAACGCAAGTATTTAGCCGGTGCGGGTGCACAATTCGAATCAGAAGTGGTGTACCATAACATGAAAGAAGAATTCGAAAAAATGGGCATTGTTTTTATCGATACCGATACGGCCTTAAAAGAATATGCCGACATCTTTAAAGAACACTTTGCGACGGTTGTACCACCAACAGACAACAAATTAGCGGCTTTAAACTCAGCAACTTGGTCAGGTGGAACGTTTATTTATGTGCCAAAAGGCGTTCGTTGTGATGTGCCATTACAAATGTATTTTAGAATCAACGATGAAGCGATGGGTCAATTCGAACGTACGTTAATCGTTGTCGACGAAGGAGCCAGTATTCATTATGTTGAGGGCTGTACGGCTCCGACGTTTTCTTCTAGCAGTTTACACGCAGCCGTAGTTGAGATTGTCGTTAAAAAGGACGCGTATTGTCGCTATACGACGATTCAAAACTGGTCTGATAACGTGTATAACTTGGTAACCAAAAGAGCAACAGTCGATGCAGGGGGTACGATGGAATGGATCGATGGCAACCTAGGTGCGAAAACAACGATGAAGTACCCGAGTGTTTTTCTGAATGGGAATGGTGCACGTGGGACAATGTTGTCGATTGCGATGGCAGGCGCTGGGCAAAACCAAGATACTGGTGCAAAGATGATTCACAATGCACCAAACACCTCTAGTTCGATTGTCTCAAAATCGATTGCGCACGATGGTGGCGAAGTCAACTACCGTGGTCAAGTGACCTTTGGTAAAAACTCAGGTGGATCGATTTCGCATATCGAATGCGATACGATTATCATGGATGACTTGTCTAAATCAGATACGATTCCTTATAATGAAATCCACAACGGCAATGTGTCATTAGAACACGAAGCTAAAGTATCTAAAATATCAGAAGAGCAATTGTATTACTTGATGAGTCGTGGCTTAACCGAAGAACGAGCTACCGAAATGATCATCATGGGCTTTGTTGAACCATTTTCTAAAGAATTGCCAATGGAGTATGCAGTAGAATTGAATCGATTGATTGCATATGAAATGGAAGGGTCAGTAGGGTAAAAAAGCTAAAAGTATTGACTAGTCAATACTTTTAGCTTTTTTACGTTTTTTATATTTTTTTCAGAAAGTAAAGAATTCTATAACTAGCAAGATCTTTTTCAGGGAGTAAATTTCAATATGTTAAACTAAATGAAAGAAGAAAAATTTACTACGTCTCTTAAAAGTTGAGATTACTATTGTAAATATGACCAAACGCTTTATTACCAGAGACTGATGCAAGCTAGAAAAATGTTGGCATAGTATAAATATATTTAATGGGGAATTATGATTTATGTCTTTATCTATGATATATTTAGTATCATAGAAACTGTTTTTGAGGTGGGGTTTATTTGATAATTGATGTTTCTGATTGGGAGATAGACGAAGCTTGGACTACAGGGACAAGAGAGAAAAAATGGTTAATTGAATCTAAATGTGAAAATAAGAGCAAGTGGTTATTTAAAGAGCCAAAGATAGTGGGGGAGATGTACGCAGAAGTTGCTTCATACAAAATAGGTACAAATGTTTTTTACCTTAATATGCCCAAAACAGAATTTGCTATATATAATAATAGTCAAGGTATTATTAGTAAATCTTTTTTACAAAAGTACAGTAACTTTGATTATATAGAGTCTGTTGATTATTTTGGCCCAGATTTTGATATAGGTAACTTGCTGACTTATACAATAGATTCGGCTATACAGATTGTTCGAAGCTTTCGCTTAGAGTATGATTTTGTATCAATGTGTATATTTGATTATCTAATTGCTAACCAAGATCGCCATTGTGAAAATTGGGGAATTTTAGAAAGCAAAGCTAGAATAAACAATAAAATTATGGCTCCAATATATGATTGTGGATCTTCTATGTTTAATGGATATGATGATGCTTCTGTTAAAGATTTATTTAATGATAAGAAACGTTTTGAAGCATATACAAATAAGTCTAAATCAATTTTTACTGTAGATGGAAAGAGAAAACCTAAATCTGAAGAATTACTTAAATTTTTAATAAAAGACAATGAAATGCTTTTCAGAAAGTGTTTTTCTAGGTATAGAGAATGTACGTATGATATAATATATAGGAGTATCAAAGATATACCAATAGATATAATGACAAATGAAAGGAAAAAATTGGTCAGCAAATTAATAATTTATCGTATTTCAACGATTAGTAATTTGCTAGAGAGAGGAGAAAAACTATGTTAAATAAACTGTGCCTTTTATGGCAAGATGTGAATACTAGAAGTTGGTTTCACATTGGTAATTTGACTTTAGATCCCGATGGAGTATATTCTTTTTTCTATGAAACTGATTCTATAAATAAAGGTTTAGAAGAAGCTTTAGAAAACGGCTATAGATTGCACCCAACCTTTCCAGATGTTGATAAAACTTATCTTTCTGAAAGTCTTTTTAGCGCTTTTTCAAGAAGGCTACCTGATAGGAAAAGAAAAGATTATGTTAGTGTTTTAAGTGATTTAGGTATTAATGGTACCAGTACTGACTTTGATTTGTTAAGCCTTACTGGAGGTGCAGTCAATTCAGATTTGTATGAATTTGTACAGCCAATCCAATTTGATGATACAAATCATCAGTTTAAATTAGACTTCTTTGTTAGAGGCTGGAGATATCATGGAGAGAAAGAAAAATTAAGCCAATCGGATCAGCTAGTACTTGAAGTTGAAGAAAATAATGAATTTGATCAAGATGCTGTATATATTTTGAAAAACAATAAAAATAAGATTGGATATGTTCCCGCTTTTTATTCCAGTTTTATTAAGTCTATTTTAATGGAGAAATTGAATTATGATTTAACATTCCAATTCAATGAAGATTCACCATCTCATTATAAAGTTAAAGTTTTCATAAAAGGATTAGCGAATGAAAAGATTTTATCTGATTATCATGAAAAAGTTTTATTAAATTGCTGAAATAAATTGAAGTTAATAATTTTATTACAGGTACTAAAAATATAGACAACTATGCTAACTTTCATTAACAAGTAAATATGCTTCTAATCATAATCAAGAGGGTCTTGACCTTTCCAAAAAGTTGTAGATTAAACTACATTATTCTGTTATGATAATTAAAATAAAAACAAAAGATTAATAGATAAGAAGCAGATTTTATTCTGCTTTTTTAATTTGTCATGTGAAAGGATTTTAAAATGAAAGATAATTTTTGGCAAGAATTGCCGCGACCATTTTTTGTATTAGCACCTATGGAAGATGTGACGGATGTAGTATTTCGCCATGTCGTTGCTAAAGCCGCAAAACCCGATGTTTTTTTTACTGAGTTTACGAATAGTGAAAGTTACTGTCACCCGGAAGGTAAAGAAAGTGTCCGTGGACGTTTAACGTTTACAGAAGACGAACAGCCAATGGTTGCTCATATCTGGGGAGATAAACCTGAGTTCTTCAGAGAGATGAGTATTGGTATGGCAGAACTAGGATTTCGTGGACTAGATTTGAATATGGGTTGCCCAGTACCTAATGTTTTCAAACATGGCAGAGGATCAGGATTGATTCTTCGGACAGAAGTTGCAGCGGAATTGATTGAAGCAGCCAAAGCAGGCGGTCTTCCAGTAAGTGTTAAGACTAGATTAGGAGCGGCTAGTGTAGATGAATACAAATCTTGGCTGACTCATCTATTGAAACAAGATATTGCTAATCTATCTATTCACTTGCGCACTAAAAGAGAGATGAGTAAGGTAGATGCGCACTGGGAATTGATTCCAGAAATAAAAAAACTACGTGATGAGATTGCACCGCAGACGTTGATAACGATTAATGGCGACATTCCTGATTATAAAACAGGCATGGAACTAGCTGAAAGTTACGGGATTGATGGCGTGATGATTGGACGAGGAATTTTTCATAATCCATTTGCTTTTGAAAAAGAACCAAGAGAGCATGGACCAAAGGAATTGCTAGATTTATTCAGAACGCACTTAGATCTGTTTGATCAGTTTTCAGAAACGGATACACGTATTTTTAAGCCACTGCGACGCTTTTTTAAAATCTACATCCGTGAATTTAAAGGAGCAAGTGCTTTAAGAGTTCAATTAATGGAAACTCAAACAACAGCTGAAGTTCATGCCCTGTTGGACGAATTTGAAGCTAAGTATCTTGTGGAGAACGAAAAAATATTAAATTAGTAAAAAAACCGAAGAAAATCATATTGATTTTCTTCGGTTTTTTTGTATAACAATATAAGCCACATTTGAGGTGATTTATAAAGGATACAAAAATTTATATCCATACTTTTTTAAAATAGTTGAAATAATGTAATTGGTGAATTTATTTTTTTCTTATAGAAGAACTAAAATCTCTTTGATTTTTTAGTTCTTTTGATTAACGGTTGACTTATTTTTCAATCGATCTAAATAAATAACTATCCCAGTTACAATCAATTCTGTTAGTACAAATGCAAACCACACACCTGTCATAGTCCAAAAATAACTCGCGACTAGAACGATAGGAACAATAAGGATCAATCCTCGTAAAAGTGAGATGGATAGAGCTTCTCTAATGTTTTCTGTTGCACTCAAGACCATGGTAGTTACAATGTTTATACCGGCAAAGAAAAACCCAAGAAAATAAAATTTTAGCCCTATATCCGCCATTTGCGCAACATGACTATTGTTTTCACTATTAAAAATTTGGATGAAGCTTTCAGAAAATACCATAGTTACAGTGTAGATTACAAACGCGATTACAAAAGCTGTAACCAATGCATATTTACGTGTTTTTTTAAGCTTATCCAATTCTTTTAGCCCAAAATAGTTGCTTATTAACGGTTGGGCTCCTTGAGCTAATCCAGTGAAAATTGCAATGACTACCAAAGCTAAATTTGCTACAATGGCATAGGCTGCTACCCCATCATTTCCTTCTAGTCGTAAAATAACGATGTTAAAAGTAATCAAAGCAACGGCTGAAGAGACTTCAATAATAAATGAAGACAGTCCTAAACTAAAAATATCGTAAACTAGATGTAGTTCAAATTTATTTCTGATCAACTTAATCGTATGATTCTTATGCGCGAAATGAACCATCAAAACTAAAATACTTATAATTGGGGCCAGCCCGGTTGCAAAAGCAGCACCAAATATTCCCATATTAAGCGGGAATATAAATACATAGTCTAAAATAATATTTGAAAAACTACCGACTAGCATGGCAATCATTGATAAATTTGGATTATTATCATTTCGTACAAAAGCTAATAAAATATTGTTCACTATAAAAAATGGTGCGAAAATTAAAATTGTAGTCAGATACGTTTGCGTTAATGGTAGAGTTAAACTATCTGCTCCTAGACTCATAGCTAAACGCTTTGAGCCAAAAATACCTATCAAGATTAATAGTGTCCCTATCGCAAGTCCTATTTTTAAAGAGGTGGAAAATACACGAGTAGCGTTCTCGTTCTTTTGTACTTTTAATATAATGAATTTAGTAGCCCCCCCAATCCCTATCATTAAACCTAGACCATGTATGATACTATAAATAGAGATTGAAAGATTCAGAGAGGCTATGCCTATTGAGCCCAAAGCTTTAGAAACAAAGTAGGTATCCGCTAAGATGTATAGAGAAAGACCAATCATGCCTAGAATATTAACACTGGTATACTTAATAAAATTTTTAAGGACTGAATGCTTCATTTTTTTCTCCTTTCAAAATAAAAAGGTATTCTGATAACATTCCTCCAAAGACCTAATGGAATGCTGCAGAATACCTTATACACTTCACCCGGTGGCGAAGTTTAGGTTTATATTTTTACGTTTCAAAATAGTATAATACAAGTTCCATAGATGGTCAAGTACAGCCTAAATCTAGTTCATTATAAAATTCGAACAAAAAAGTTGAATAAATCTAGTTTCCAAACGGAATAGTTAGGAGCTCTTTTTTTCCAATTCACTATTTTTAAACTAATAGGATAAGTCATTTTATGGTTAAACACTGTTATTTCAGTAGTGATTCTTTCTATTTTTTAATTGAAATAAGGATAGAAGAGCGTATTTCTAGTATAATAAAAGTATTTTTTGACTATTTTATCTTGTACGAAAAGAAGTTCCCAAAACAGCTGTTTTGGGAACGATTGAAAGTAGTAATATAGAAGAATTCAACTATATAGCCTTTATTATCCACCTATCATTTTAAGCAGAAGACCTAGAAGTGGTCCATAAAACGCGTAGTCCGTTTCACTTAAGATACGCATAATAGGGGCGTAACTTCCAACCATTGGTAAAAGAAACGCTTGGCCAAAAATAAGGATTAAACCATTTACAAAAGAGCCAATCAGAGCGCCTCTTCTTCCACCAAATGCATTACCAAAAATACCCGTAATGGCGCCTGTAAAGAATGTTGGAATTAAAGCTGGGAAAACAACAATCGGATAATTAAATAAGCCTAAAACGAGCATGCCCATTAATCCAGCGACGAGACTAGAAAGAAAGCCAACGATAACGGAAGTAGGGTAATGAGGAAATAATAGCGGGATATCTAATCCAGGAATTGAATCCGGGATAAGTTTAGTAGTAATTCCATGAAACGCTGGAATAATCTCTGAAAGCATCATTCGTACGCCAGTAAGAATAACAGTAATCCAAACACCAAATTCAACACCGCGAAGGATAGAGTACACAATAACATCTTGTCCATTGCTAATGTTTTCAGTGACCCATCCAGCCCCTGCGACAAGGGAAATAGATAAGAATAAGAGAGACATAACAAGAGTAAGAGCAATAGTCATTTCTCTTAAAAAATTAAATTGCTTTGGTATATGCATCGTCTCTAAATCATTTTCTTTGTTTCCGAATAATTTTGCCAGACCAGCAGAAATGAGAAGTCCAACTGAACTGGAATGAGCAAGAGTGAATCCTTCTCCACCTTTGATGTGTTTCATGAGCGGTGCAACATAGGCACAGCTTATCGTCATATAAAATCCTAGTAAAAGTGATCCAATTAAGACTAAGGGTATAAGTTCAAGTGAGGTATTGAATTTTAGTAAAGCCGCGATTAATCCAGCATAAAAGAAGGAAACATGTGCTGAAAGGTGAACGTATTTCCATTTCGTAAAGCGTGCAAGAAGTAGATTCACGAGGAAACCAAAAGCAAATATCAGAGCCATTTCAGGCCCTATCTCTGATAAACTTTCTGTTTGAGCAGCACCGATATCAGTAGGTACTGCCTGAATGTTAAAGATTTTAGAAAACATTGGTTGTAAAGGGAGAAGGGCAACACCTAATGTTTGCCCACCTATATTGATCATTGTAAAACCAATCATCGTTTTAATGACACTTGGAAGAATCTGAAACCATAATTTTTTCTGAGCAATCATTCCTATTAGGACTACAAATCCAATAATAAAGACAGCTTGTCCTAAGATAGTAGTAATAAAGTACATAAATAGTCCCACAGTTTTTCTCCTTTTACGATAAGTTTTTTATTGTCTCTAAAAGTTGTCCTTTCAAGTAAGGCTTATCCATCATATTATCAATTCGAACAATACGGGCTGAAGAATCACGTAGCGCATCTGCAAAATCAGAAGTCGTAATCAAAATATCATAACTATCTGGATTCACAGAACTAATATCTGATGCTTCCACATTGGCTTCAATTCCTTCAGCATCTAAAATTTGCTGCGAAAATAGGCGCATCATTAAGCTACTTCCTACTCCAGCTCCACAAACGGTCACAATTTTAATCATTTTTAGCTCCTCCTTTTACAATAGCTATAATTTCCTCGGATGATTTTGCATCCTTTATATTTTTCACCTTTTCTTCGTTACCAAGTATGTCCACTAGTTCAGATAAGGCTTTTAAGTGAGATTGATGATCCACTGCACATAATCCGACCACAATTTTTACGGGATCATTTTTCGGATGTCCAAATACTACTGGTTCTTTTAAGATGGCGATACTCAAACCAATAGCTAATACTCCATCTTCAGGTCTAGCGTGAGGCATCGCAATGCCTGGCGCAATAACGATATAGGTGCCATTATTTGCGATGTTTTTAATCATCGCATTGATGTAGCTTTCTTTGGCATAACCTTTTTTGACAAGTAGACGACCTGCTGAAGATACTGCTTCATCGCGTGTTTTACATTCATAATTGATTTCTATCATTTCTGGTGTCAATATATCTAATAATAGGGTCATAGTGTTCTAATAGCTTCTTTCATTTGAAAGACAAAATCCTTTACATGAGGGACGCATTTTTCTCCGTACTCGCCACATATTTCTACAATGGCTGAACCGACGATAACGCCATCTGATAAAGTAGCCATTTTTTTTGCTTGTTCTACAGTTGAAATTCCAAAACCAATAGCGCAAGGAACGGTACTGTTTTTTCTTATCCTTTCAATACTTTCTCCAATATCATTAGAGAGAGTATTTCTTGTACCCGTTACTCCTAAAGAAGAAACACAATAAACGAATCCCTTTGCTTGGCTAGCGATTGTATTAACCCTTTCCTTGGAAGTTGGGGCGATAAGTGAAATGAAGTCTATTTCATATTTAGTACAAGCCATTAAAAATTCATCTTTTTCTTCAAAAGGCACATCAGGAACAATCAAGGCATCAACGCCTATTTCTTTCATAGTTTTAATGAATCGTTCGATATTATATGAAAAGACGACATTTGCATAGATCATAAATGCAAGAGGGACTTGAGAGTTCTTTCTGACTTTTCTAACCATCTCAAAAATTTTATCAGTAGTCATATCGTTTTTAAAAGCTCTTAAACTAGAAGCTTGTATTACAGGACCTTCTGCTGTGGGGTCAGAAAAAGGAATACCTAATTCTATTAAATCTGCTCCCGCTTCTTCCATGGCATAGACGAGTTTCTCAGTGATTTCTAAGTTTGGATCCCCACAGGTTATGAAGGGAATAAAGGCTTTACCATTTTCAAAAGCTTGCTTCGTTCTATTCATTAACATCTTCCCCCCTATATCTAGCTATTGCAGCACAATCTTTATCGCCACGTCCTGATAGATTTATCACAATTATTTTATCTTTTGATAGGGTAGGCGCAAATTTCATGGTATATGCGATGGCATGAGCACTTTCGATTGCTGGAATGATTCCTTCCATTTTTGAAAGATATTCAAAAGCAACGACGGATTCTTCGTCGGTTACTGGAACATATTCTGCTCTGCCAATATCATGTAAGTGACTATGCTGAGGACCGACACCTGGATAATCAAGACCAGCTGAAATGGAGTGGACAGGTGATATCTGACCATCTTCATTTTGACGGAAATAACTCTTCATCCCATGGAAAATCCCGACATTACCGGTTGTAATACTTGCAGCAGTTCTTTGTGTATCTACTCCTTCACCAGCAGCTTCACATCCGATTAGACGAACGTCTTCATCTTGGATAAAGTTATAAAAAGCGCCGATTGCATTTGAACCGCCTCCTACACAGGCGATAATAGCATCGGGAAGTCTACTTTCTTTTTCAAGAATTTGTTCTTTTATTTCTTTTGAGATGACAGCTTGAAAGTTCGTTACCATAGTAGGGAAAGGGTGCGGACCTACAACAGAACCAAGAACATAATGAGTGTCATCAATACGTTTTGTCCACTCACGCATCGTTTCCGATACGGCATCTTTTAAGGTTGCTGTACCCGCGGTAACTTCATGTACAGATGCACCTAGCAGTTTCATTTTGTAAACGTTAAGAGCCTGTCTTTCTGTGTCTTCTTTGCCCATAAATATCTCGCATTCCATTCCGAAAAGCGCAGCGGCAGTGGCAGTTGCTACGCCGTGTTGACCAGCACCTGTTTCAGCTATGACTCTAGTTTTTCCCATTTTCTTCGCTAATAAAACTTGTCCAAGCACATTATTAATTTTGTGAGCACCAGTGTGATTTAAATCTTCTCGTTTAAGATAAATTTTTGCACCACCTAAGTCCTTCGTCATTTTTTCGGCATAATAAAGTCTAGAGGGTCTGCCGGCATATTCATTTAGTAATTCACTCAGTTCATTTTGAAAATCCTCATTATTTTTATAATAGTCATAAGCCGTTTCTAATTCTGAAAGAGTACCCATAAGTGTTTCAGGTATATATTGACCTCCATGAATTCCAAATCTTCCTTTTTTTACCGTATCTGTCATCCTATTTTCCTCCTATGTGTTTGTTTTACAGCAGCTATCATTTTTTTCAAATCTTTAGTCTTATTCGTTTCGACACCAGACGATAGATCAACACTAAAAGGTTGAATAAAAGCCGTAGCTTCTTCGATATTTTCTGAAGAAAGACCACCTGCCAGAAAAAATGGTCGCTTTATGTTTCTTATCTGTTCAATGGAGAAACTTTTCCCACTGCCCATCCCACTATCAAATAAAATGTAATCTGCGAGAGAATTTTCTGCTTTTATAGGATCAAAATCCTTATCGACAATAAAAACTTTAATGATTTTTTTATCCGTAAGCCTTTTTAAATTTTCTATATAGCCATTATCTTCCTTTCCATGAAGTTGAACGATATCAATTGTATTTTCTTTACAAATCTTAGCGACAGCTTGATAGGGTAAATTTACAAAGACGCCTACTGCTTTGATTTTGGGGTTTAATTTACTTTTTAAATTCTTTGCTTGTTCGAAAGTAATGCTTCTATGACTTTTTGGAAAATTGATGATAAAGCCAATAAAATCAGGCATAGCTAGATTTGCATATTCAATATCTTTTTCTCTAGATAAACCACAAATTTTAATTTTCATAAATGGAACCCTCTCTTTTAATTTCATCTATAAAGGCTTTTTTATCTTCAGACTTCATCATAGCCTCTCCTATTAAAAGTGCATCTGCACCTATCTTTATAAGATTAATCGCATCATTTACCGTTAGAATGCCGCTTTCTGCTACAAATAAGATATCCTTTGGAATAGTGTTTCTAAGATTTACAGAATTAGATAGATCAACTGTAAAATCTTTTAAATTTCTATTGTTTACTCCAATCATCCTAGCACCAGCTGCTATGGCTGAAATTATTTCATCTTTATTATGAGCTTCAACAAGTGCGGATAGACCGAGCTGATTACAAATAGCAAGATAATGTTTTAAAACCGGTGTGTCTAGTAGGGAACAAATTAATAAAATAGCGTCTGCTCCTAACAATTTTGCCTGATAAATTTGATAGTCATCAATTGTAAAGTCTTTTCTGAGAATGGGTAGAGTGACAGCTGATCTTATTTCTTTCAATATCTCGTCACTTCCCAGAAACCATTTTGGCTCGGTAAGAACAGAGAGGCAGTCAGCACCAGAATGTTCGAATTCTTTTGCAATGCGCACAAAAGGAAAATCCTCAGAGATGATTCCTTTTGAAGGAGAGGCCTTTTTCACTTCACAGATAATGGCAATTGACTTTCTTTTAAGTGCGTTTTCAAAGCGGAAATCGCCTTTAGGCAAATGATTTACTTTTATCTTTAAGTCTTTTAAAGAGAGCACTTTTTTATCCGCAGCAACGCGTACCTTTGCGTAAGTTGATAATTCTTCTAAAATCATTTACAACACCTCATTTGAAAGACGAATGAAATCATTTAATTTTTTAAGAGCCTTGCCACTGTCGATGATATATTCTATTTCATGAATGGCTTCTTGCAAAGTTAAATCATCTTTTGAAAGATAAAGAGCAGCAGCAGAATTTAAGACAACGGTATCTCTTTTTGGACCTTTTTCACCATTTAAAATACCAAGTGTAATAGCGGCATTTTCCTTGGGAGTACCACCTACTAAATCTTCTTTTTTACGAAGAGTAAAGCCCAACTCTTCTGGATTTATATCGTATGTTTTGAACCAACCATCTCTTATTTCACAGACCTTTGTTGACGCACTCATAGAAATTTCATCAAGACCATCTTTTCCATACACGACCATAGCTTTTTTAACGCCAAGTCTTAAAAGAACTTCTGCAAGTGGCTCAACAAGCATTTCGTCGTAAACACCCATTAGCTGCATGCTGGCTCCTGCCGGATTCGATAAAGGCCCTAATATGTTGAAGATGGCACGAATGGCAAGTTCTTTTCTTACTGGTGCAACATGCTTCATTGCTGAGTGATAGGTTTGTGCAAATAGGAAACATAAACCAATTTCTTCTAATATTTTTTTACTCTTTTCTACTGGAATTGAAATAGCCACACCTAATGCTTCCAGTACATCTGCTGCGCCACTTTTACTGGAAGCGGCTCTGTTTCCATGTTTTGCAACTAAAACACCAGCTGCGGCAACAACTATGGCTGATGTCGTTGATATGTTAAAGGAATTCGATTTATCTCCACCAGTACCTACGATTTCTAAAACAGTTAAGTCATGTAATAATTTAACGGCGTGGTTTCTCATCCCTTTTGCCGATGCAGTGATTTCAACAATGGTTTCGCCTTTCATGGATAGAGCAACGAGGTAAGCTCCTATTTGAAGGTCAGTAACAGATCCCTTCATTATTTCATCCATAACTTCTTCTGCCATTTGATAAGATAAGTTTTCTTTATTTGTAAGCTTTACAATGGCTTCCTTAATCATTATGAATCTCCTTTCATTTTTAAAAACAAAAAAACTCGCCCTTAACAGAATAAACTGTTAAGGACGAGTAAATAAACCCGTGGTACCACCCCAATTTATGGCAAAGCCATAATCTCTACGAAATACTAACATATTCCTGACTACTAACGTAAGTCATAACGTCACATTATACTCGATTACAAAGACAATCTTTCATTGCGCCCTCTACGGTCCATTTAATAAGCAGTAACTGCTTGGTTCACACCACACCAAACTCTCTGTAAGTTCTTTTCTTATTTTTATCTCTGTATCATTGGTTTGTATATTAATAATTTAATTATTCATAACTTTACCTGAATAATTCATAGCTTTTCTAAAAATACTAATCGATGTTGATTTTACAGCGTTTAAACTAATTTGCTTTATCACCCATTAGGTGATGAAAAAAGAACCCCTTTCTGCTATGGTTATATCATCACAACCAACCAATAGAAAGGGGTTCTCTCAATGATTACTTTACAAGAAAAAGCAATGAAATTCAATAACCATTTATATGTCTCTCATACAGGTGGTCGTTTATCGAGTGATTCAGGATTAATTTTAGTTGATGAATTAATGGATACTTTTCATTTTGAAGAATTGTCAAAAAAACTCATTTCATATAATGAAAATCGTCGCTATTGGAAACACACTAACCATAAAATTTTAAAACAACTAATTCTTCAACTAATTGCTGGCTATAAAGCTGATTCGTCTGCGACTATCTTACAATATGATCCAGTATTACAAACTCTATTACAAGAAGAGTGTTTGGCTTCTCAACCGACTATCTCTCGGTTTCTTGATCGCATTACAGACCAAACGATTAATGATTTACAAACCTTTAATCAAACATTAATTGACCAAGCGAGATTTGTTCGCAATGATATGAATATGATTATTGATTTGGATTCTACACACTCTGATACCTTCGGTATTCAGGAACAAACAGATTATAATGCCCACTATCGAACAAACGGTTATCATCCATTAGTCGCATTCGATGGATTAACGGGCGATTTTTTAAAAGCTAAACTTCGTTCAGGAAATCAATACACGTCTAAAGGAGTTAAAGGGTTTCTTGAACCGTTATTAGATCATTACAATCGAGCAGTCCCTACGACAGATATTTTAGTGCGTGGAGATAGTGGATTTGCAACACCTGATATTTATGAGTTATGCGAAGAATATGGGTCAAACTTTGTCATTCGCCTAAAACATAATAATAATTTATACCGATTAGCAGAAGAGTTTGTGTATTACGACGATAATTATCCTTGGAATGAAAAAGAAGAATACTATTATTCCGTTTCCTATCAAGCAGCGTCTTGGTCTAAACCGCGTAGAGTATGCATTCAATCCATTCGAGAAATGGGTGAATTACTTTTCAAGCATACGTTTATTGTCACAAATTTTTCAGAAAATATTTCATCAAAACAAGTTTTTAAGACGTATAAAAAGCGTGGTGCTATGGAAAACTACATTAAAGAAGCAAAAAATGGTTTCTATTTTGATAAGACAGATAGCCCTAAATTTATTGAAAATCATGCACGTATGATGATAAGTGTCCTTGCATACAACCTAATCAATTTTTTGCGTACAACTTGTTTTGATAAAAATTATAAAGGACTTCAAATTAATACGATTCGTCTTCGCTTATTCAAAGTAGCTGGCAAACTAGTGAGTACTGCGAGAGAAATGTATCTAAAAATTTCTAGTTCGCATGTTTATCAAGCGGAGTTTTATGCCGTCTTTAATCGAATCCAAAGGATTCGGCATTATATTTAAAAACTCCTTAATTTTTTTTAAAAAAACCAATCAAAACCAAGGACCAACTATGCCCAAAATTCGTACTTTCTTAATGAGAAACCAATAAATAAATGAATTAAGTACCAAAAAGTAAAACTATTAAACGTTAATTTGAAAAAAATTTGAAAAAAGTGTGTTAATTGATTAAAAACAACAAAAAATTAAAGGTATGAATTATTCAGGCTTTAACACGATATTTAAAATTGTCAACTGAAGTGTTTTGATAATAATTAATATTTAAAAACCTAACAAGGTTAGGTAAACTCTGTGCGAAAATCAATAGATCGCGTTAGGTAAAGAAAATCAGTGTCTTTTAATAGAAATGATAGTTTAAAGTAATTTGTTCTTAATATAGGATAAAGATAGGTAGGATTCATAGTAACCAACACAGTACCTAATACTAATCAGACTAGGAGTTATTAGTGTAGATGAACATATCTTTATCTAACGTATTCGTTTGTGTACGAATACAGAGATGATTAAGATAAATGCTCACTGGGAGTTGATTCCAAAAACAAAAGAATTTTGAAACTAAGTATGTCATGACAAATTAAAAAGTAAAAAGAGTCATAGATTAATACTTAGCTTGAAGAAATTAATGCTGTTCTTTTCTCTTCGGATTTTACTACCCAACTTAGAGCAATCTATTTACTCCTTTTTAAAGAAGAGAGTTGTATGAGTAGCATAAGTATAAATTATTTAATATTCTGATAAAAGTATGAATCAATCAAATTAAGTAGAAAAATCTATTTCCTGTAGGACATAGGTCATAAGATGTGACCTATGCCATAAAATATAAAATGAAGGCGCTTTTATATTTTAAGTAACAGTGATAAGCTGTGTTTGTCTTAAAGAAAAGGAGTGGTTTAAATGGCTAAAAAGAAAAAATTTAGTGATTCAGTTCAAAAATTTGGACGAACACTATTATTGCCAATTGGTGTATTAGCACCGGTTGGTATGATTTTAGGAATTAGTGGAGCATTTGTGCAACCGTATATGATTGAGCGATTTGCTTTTTTGGGAAACGAAAATATTAATGCACTTTTAATTAGTATGCGTACCATTGCTAGTGTTATCTTTGATAATATTCCTTTGTTATTTGCGATGGGTGTTGCTTACGGGATGAGTAAAAAAGATAAAGGAATATCTGTTTTTGCTGCAGTTACAGGTTACCTAACATTAATTATAACGATGAATGTTTGGTTAACGTTAACTGGAAAAATGGCGGATCCCGAAATTATGACTCAGGTTGGACAAATTAACGTTTTAGGTATTCAAACAATGAATATTAGTGCGGCAGGCGGAATTATTACAGGATTAATTGGAGCATGGGCAACTGATAAGTTTTATAATTTGGAACTGCCTACAGCCTTTGCTTTCTTCTCTGGAAAGAAATCCGTGTCAATTATTACGATTGGTATAATGGTTTCTATTGGAGCTTTATTGCCATTCGTTTGGGAAGTATTTGTTGGAGGATTAATGAAATTATCATTTGTATTCCTAAGCACGATGGGACCTTTCTTTACTGCAGCAGGAGAACGTTTGTTTATACCGTTTGGTTTACACCATGTATGGAATGCACTGTTCCGTTTCACTGAAGCGGGTGGATCTTATGTAATTGATGGTGAAACTTTTGTAGGTGTTGTGCCTGCTATGAATGAAGTATTATTCAATCAAGGACCTAATAGTCAATACTGGTCTATGATGCCGGATTTAACTCGTTTTATGGCTCAACAACAAATGTTAGTAACGTTATTCTTATTTCCAGCAATTGCTTTGGCAATGTACAAGACTACTCGAAAAGAAAATAAGGTAGTAGTTAAATCGATGTTAATCACCATGGTATTAACTGCCATGTTAGGAAATGTTACGGAACCACTAGAATTTACCTTTGTATTTATTGCACCGTTATTGTTTGTGCTTTATGCGGGTATTGTAGGTTTAGGCGCGGTGTTATTGTCCTTAGCCAATGTCGGTATTGGGTATATACGTGGAACTATTTTTGACTTTGCTATTTTTGGATTATTATATGAAAAAACCAACTGGATTTTCTTAGTTTTAATTGGAACAGGTCTGGGTACTGTTACGTATTTCATATTCAAGTGGGCAATTTTGAAGTATGATATTAAGACACCTGGACGAGAGGAATCTCAAAATTTGGATAATACCTTGATTAGAGAAAAAAGATACGATGAGATTGCAGATATAGTCATAGAAGCTTTAGGCGGAAGAAGTAACATTGAAAATGTAGAGAATTGTATTACACGTTTGAGGATTGATATTAAAGACGTGAGTGTAGTTGATAAAAATCTTTTGGAAAAATCAGGCTGTACGGGATTCTTTTTCCCAGCTGATAAGCATATTCATATCGTATATGGTCCTCAAGTGGAGTTTGTCCGAAATGCAGTAGATCTTGCATTGGTATAGTACTGATTAGAAATATGTTTTTAGGAGGAATAAGAAAATGAGAGCATTATATGATTCCAAAAGTAAGACAATGGATGATAGAGGGATTAAACATTTATTTTCTGATGAAGAGAAATATAAAACTTGGTTATTATTTGAATCAGCTTTAGCCGAAGCACAAGCTGAAGCTGGGTTTATTCCCAAAGAAGCAGCTAAAGATATTAAAGAGGCAGCTAAAATAGAAAATATCGACTTCAAAGAAATGGATCGGATTTACCGGAAGATTGGTCATGGATTTGTACCGTTTTTGAAAGTTTTAGTTAAAGCCTGTCCGGAAGAAAGTGGCAAATATGTCCACTATGGAATCACTACCCAAAATATTCAGCAAAGTTCACAATTGTATATGGTGAAACAGGTTCATCATAAGTACATGCAATTAATTGGTGAGATCCTGGGAAATCTAAGTAAACTAGCCGAGGATAATAAAGATGCTGTTATGGCAGGTCGCACTCATGGTCGTCATGCAACTCCGATTACGTATGGTTATAAAGTTTCTGTATGGATTAGCGAATTTATCGAATGTTACGAAAGAATGCAAGAAGTAGAAAAACGTATTTTTAAAATTATGATGGGTGGCGCAGTAGGTACTTTTAGTTCGATGCCAGAAGTAGGTCCATCTGTTCAGAAACGAGTTGCTGAATTGACTGGAATGTATCCGATGGAAGTTGCTTCACGAAATATTAGTACACATAAAATCGAGTATATGATGAATTTAGCTTTAATGGCTAATATTTGTCATAAAATTGGTGAAGAAGTTTATAGTACAACATTAGAAGAAATTGCTGAAATTTCTGAAGGTTTCAGTAAGGGTACAGTAGGAAGTAGTACAATGCCACATAAAATTAATCCAAAACTTGCAAAAGGGATTGTTGCAAATTCGCAAAAATTATATTCTTTACCGGGCATTGGAATGTATTCATCCGTGCGACCTTATGAAGGAGATAGCAGTAGTTATATGCTATTCGATGGTATATTAGAAGAAGCAATGGAGCTAGCAACTGAAGTCCTGCTTCGAACTGAGGAATTAACACGAACTATGGTGCCACATCGTGAACGCATGCTGCACAATGTATGGAGAAATAAAGGTCTAGACAATACTGAGAACGTGATGATGGAATTAGCAACGAAGCTGGGCAAAGATCAGTCCCACTCCTTGATGTATGAAATTGCTATGAAGACAGCAAATGAAGGTGAAGATTTCTATACAAATCTGATGGCTAATGATTTGATTACTAAAGAATTTACGGAAGAAGAAGTACGTAATATGATTAATCCAAGTAACTATATTGGCTTATCTATTGAAATTGCAGAAAAAGAGGCTAAACGTGCGAAGGAGATATCTAAAGAAATTGAAAACTACTACCATAGCAAAGTAATACAAAATTAAACAATAAAATGTTAGAAGAGTCCTCTGTAGTAATAAAAAAGAGGTCTCTTTCTATTTACTAAGATAAGAAAAGAATGAAAGGTGAGAAACAAATGGATAATAATGAAGAAAGTTTAGCTTTACATGAGGCAAAAAAAGGAAAAATATCGGTTGAAAGTAAGGTATCCATTGATACTAGAAAAAATTTGGGTTTAGCGTATACTCCAGGAGTTGCCGAACCTTGTAGAAAAATTGCTGAAAATCCTTCAGACGTTTATCGCTATACCTCTAAAGGAAATTTAGTCGCGGTTATAACTGATGGAACAGCCGTTTTGGGTTTGGGGGATATTGGTCCAGAAGCTTCTATGCCAGTAATGGAGGGAAAGGCAATTCTTTTTAAAGAGTTTGCTGGAATAAATGCTTTTCCTGTGTGTTTGGACACAAAAGATTCACAAAAAATTATTCAAACTATAAAAAATATTTCTCCTACTTTTGGCGGTATTAATTTAGAAGATATTTCTTCACCACGCTGTTTTGAAATTGAAAAAAGATTAGATGATTTATTACCTATACCAGTTTTCCACGATGATCAGCACGGGACTGCCATAGTGGTGACTGCTGGGATTTTAAATAGCTTACGTTTGATTGGTAAAAAAATTGGTGATTTAAGAGTAGTTTTAAATGGTCCTGGTGCTGCTGGTACAGCTATCATTTATTTGCTGATGCAAATGGGTGTAAAAGATATTATAGTTTGTGATGAAAACGGTATTTTGGCAGACAATAGGATTATTCCATTAGATCCACATAAAAAAAACTTGATGGAAAAAACTAATCCAAGAGGTATCCAAGGTTATCTAAGTGAAGCATTAAAAGATGCGGATGTTTTTATCGGTGTTTCAATTGGTAGGATAGTTAGCAAAGAAATGATTGAGTCCATGGCGAATGATCCAATTGTGTTTGCAATGGCAAATCCAGTTCCGGAAATTATGTATGAAGATGCGAAAAAGGCTGGTGTCAGGATTATGGGTACAGGTCGTTCTGATTCTCCTAATCAAATCAATAATGTATTGGTTTTTCCTGGGATATTTAAAGGAGCTCTTTCTGTGAGAGCTTCAACCATCAATCATGAAATGAAAATAGCAGCCGCTTATGCGATTGCAGATATGGTTCAGGACGAAGAGTTGTCTGAGGAATATATTATTCCGGATGCCTTAAATAAAGCAGTAGTAGAAAAGGTTGCTCAATATGTAGCACAGGCTGCAAAAGAAACTGGGGTGAATCAAATTTAATGAATAGAATAGAAAAAGATTCAATGGGAGAAATTAATGTTCCGAAAGAAGTTTTTTGGGGAGCACAAACACAACGCAGCTTGGAAAATTTTCATATAGGAACTGAAAAAATGCCCTTATCATTGATTGAAGCTTTGATTCAAGTGAAAAAAATATGTGCAGTAGTTAATGAAAATGAAAAAAAACTTTCTATCGAACGATCAGTCAGGATACAGGATGCTTGTTCTTTGTTATTAAATGATTTAAATGGTTACGCAAAGCATTTTCCTTTATGTTTATGGCAGACGGGTAGTGGCACGCAAACAAATATGAATGTGAATGAAGTAATCGCTCATTTAGCTTCATCTGATAATGACATCCACCCCAATGATCATGTGAATCTCTCTCAGAGTTCCAATGATGTATTTCCAACGGCTATGCACATTGCTGCTATAAGTCAAGTAAAAACTCGGCTTATTCCGGAAATTGAAAAGTGGTTGAAACAATTGACCGATATGGAGAGACAGTATGCGAATGTTATCAAAATAGGCCGAACCCATATGCAAGATGCTACTCCAGTAACATTTGGACAAGAAGTGAGCGGATGGAAAGGTATGATTGAAAATAGTCGAAGTGCTATCCAGCTCAGTAGTGATTCACTACTGAAACTAGCAATAGGAGGTACAGCAGTAGGAACTGGGCTTAATGCTCCAGATAATTTTGGAATAAAAATATGTCAAGAATTAGAGAAGTCATTAGGGATTCCTTTTATTAGTGAATCGAACAAATTTTTTGCTTTAACCAGTCACCAGCCAATATCTTTTGTTCATGGAGCTTTGCGTGCCTTAGCTAGTGATTTAATGAAGATTGCCAATGATATTCGTTGGTTAGCGAGTGGTCCACGTAACGGATTGGCGGAGCTGACTTTACCCAGTAATGAGCCTGGAAGTTCAATAATGCCAGGGAAAATAAATCCAACGCAAGCAGAAGCATTGACGATGATAACTACCCAAGTAATGGGGAACGATACAACTATTCAAATAGCTGCAAGCCAGGGAAACTTTGAGTTAAACGTTTATAAACCTGTACTAATCTATAATTTTCTTCAGACGGTAACACTATTAACTGATGGAATGCAGTCATTCAGGGAGAAGTGTTTGAAAGGGATTAGTGTCAATGAAGAAAAAATGACAGAATATGTAAGTGAATCTTTAATGTTAGTAACTGCTTTTACTCCATATATTGGCTATGAGAAAGCTGCAGAGATTGCTAAGAAAGCACTGTCAGAAAATCAATCCTTAAGAGAGTCGGCATTATCATTAGGTTATGCTACTATTGAAGAATTAGATAATTGGTTGAATCCAAAATCGATGATTTAATTTTTTAGTTAAAATTAGTAGGATTTGGGATAGGCAGATATGATATAATAGCCTTATCTAAAAAAAGGATGTTTTAAGATGCTAAAGTTTATAGATAACTACGATGACTTAACTGAGAGTGAAAAAAAAGCACTTACTTATATTATTAGTCATATTGAAGAAATCCCCTATCTTACAATTAATCAACTAGCCGATTTAGCTTTTGTTTCTAAAACAATCATTGTTAATCTTTCTCAAAAATTAGAATTTAGTGGTTTTAAAGAATTGAAATACTATATAAATCATCAATTAAGAGAAAAAGCTTCTGCTCCTAAAAATGAAAAACAATCAATTCGTGAAAACAGAAAGCAAAGTATAGAAAAAACTTTTTCTTTAGTGTCAGATAACAATTTAACCCGATGTGCACAAGAAGTTTTGCAAGCGCGAAACATTTTTATTATGGCTAGAGGAACTAGTAAAGCTGTCGGACACTATATGGAACATTTGTTATTTTCTATGGGTATTCACTGTTTTTTTATCAAGGATTATAATTTATCGGAATCTTTCACTAATTTAGTTACAGAAGATGATGTTATAATATTAATTTCTTTATCGGGAAATACAAAAAAAATCATTGACACTGCTCGAAAAGTTCACATGAAAAAAGCGAAAATTATCAGTTTAACTTCTTTCCAATCTAATGTATTATCATCATATGCAAATCTGAAACTATACTCATATGCGGATGATATCGATACAAAACATGATGATTCAATTTCACGTATAGGTTTCTTTCTATTAGTTGATTTAGTAGTAGGGACTATTAAAGAACAGATAATAAATTCTAACAGAAAATGATTATTTAAATATACAGTTGAAAGACTTGGAATAATAGACTTTTTTTAGTGAAATTAAACTCAAAAAATTACGGATTGTAGATATACTATTTAACAGAAACGAACATTCGTCTATATTTATGCTCCTACATAGTTGGTCTTTTTCTACCGCTTAAAATTTATTTAAAGCTGAAAATTATGGATTAATGACGTGATGATAGGAGGTGGAATTTTCTATAATTCATTTTTTTTGAAAAAGAGCTAAGAGAGCATGGACCAAAAGGATTGCTAGATTTATTCAGAACTTATTTAGATTTATTTGATCAATTTTCAAAAATAGATACGTATATCTTTAAACAACTTCATCGGCTCCTTTAAATTTAAAGGAGCTAGTGTACTACGTGTCCAATTATTGAAAACTAGACAACAGCTGAAGTTCAACTATTATTGGATGAGTTTGAAACTGAGTATCTTATGGAAAATGAGGCAGTCTTAAACTAATTAAAAGCTCAAAAATCAGTTTACTGATTTTTGAGCTTTTTTTATAAAATATTAGATGAATTTGTAGAAAAGAAGAAAAAGCTCAAAGGAAAGGTTACACTAAAAAAGGATAAAAAAATCTAGGAATAGGGTATACTATTAGTTGACAACTGCAGTGAAAAAGGAGCTAAATTTATATGGATAATCATTAGTGTTGCATGAAAAATTATATATTGTATAAATTTGTTTATATTATTTCAATAGACAAAAAAGTCCTTTATACTGAACTTAGATAACTCATCCAAGACCAATAAAAAGGACTAAATTCATGAATAAGTACAAAATAAATTTTGTTTTTAATAAATGTTTTTTTCATTAAGTTAGATCATTTACCAAGGCCTATTCAAAAAATTGGCTTTGATAAATACCATAATAAACTTAGTTTCTCTCGAGCTCTTCAATTTTTTCTTTATGGAATCAACGACGAAAAAGAAAGTCTCAGAGAAGTGGAAGCGACCTTTGTTTCGAAAGAACGTCAAAAAGAAATGGGCATGACTAGTATCTGTTATTCCCTGCTCTCCGGAACTCTCTCAAAAATAGATTCAGAGCTTCTTTTAGCTATTAGTCAGGCTAAGAATAAAAGACCAGTAATGAAACGAAATAGTCTCTATCTAATTGATTCTTCGACGTTTTCACTTAATCAAAATTTTTATCAGTGGGCTAATTTTCGTAAAACAAAGTCACCAGTTAAGCTTAACTTGAAACTCTGCTTTATGGATAATGACCATCTTTACCCAGAGGAATTTACACTGACTAACATGGTCGAACACGATATAAATCAGTTGAAAGTAGTGGTTAATCAACCTGAAGCGACTTATGTGTTTGATCGCGGTTACCTTGATTTTGAACGGTTAGATAAGATGCACTAGTAGGGCTACTTCATTGTGAAAAGAATCAAAAAGAATACAAAAGTTCATATTTTAGAACCATTAGTACCCTCTAACAGGGATTTCGCTATCAGCGACAAAATGGTCACATTAGGTGCTCAGAACCATCTAACGGCAAGATTTCGTTTAGTAACCGTTCAAGATAAAAAGGGGCGAACTCTCCGAGTTATTACTAATCGCTTTGACTGAATATCTACTGGCATTGCAGAAATGTAAAAAGTACATTGGCAAATAAAGCTGTTCTTCAAGCCTATTAAACAACATGTGATGATTAAAAAAAATTTTGAGAAGTGAATAAGCATTTGTTAATCAATTGGTTTTAGCTATGATTACCAGTCTATTAAATTATTTAATCAAGTTAAAAACAAAAAGTAAACGGTCAATTTTTCAAATCAAACGATTTTTTTGTTATCTATTATTTTAACCGACAGAAGAATGGTTTAACTTTTTGATACCGACTTAGATTTTTAAAGAAAGAGTGTCAATCGGTAATGGAATCAGTTAAACAAGTAAATTTTTCTGGAAATAGTTGTCTTTTACGTAAGTACTCCTTTTTTTGTCTTTTTTCAGAATACAACGAAGTTACTCAAGATTACTTATGACCAGTAGTGGTGAAGTACCATGAGCAATCAGACATTGAATTTTCTATGTCTAAATTAAAAATAATGAAAGTTTTCCGTTTATTAAATGAAAGTGATTCGGATTTGCCAATAGTAATAAATGATTGTATATTTAAACAAGATGACTTAAAGTCGCTACATTACGAAGGGCTAACCGATGCTTTTTACAGTCAATGACAGGTTATTTTAAGTAGATAATAATTACCTAGGATAGTGTTTTTTGTAAAGGCTGTCTTTAAGGCTAAGTACAAAAGATGATTAAACAGAAGAATAGAAGATACTATTATTTTAAATATTTCAACATTTCAATTATGTGAGTTATGTGAAGAATAAGTACCAATTTATTCGCAAAGGTTAGAGGCTCTATACTAAACAATAAAGGTGGAGTTAATATGAAAAAGTTGTTCGGAAAAAAATCTATGACTGATAAGATAGAAGATTTAAAAGAAGTAGAAGTAGCGGATCAAGTTAAAACAGAAAATTTAGATAGTGAATTGAAGCAAAGTGAAAAAGAATTTGAATCCTTCTTTTCACATGTACTAAAAAAATTGCCATCAAAAACATCAGCTATCGTACTCAATACTTATGATAAATCAAAAGAGCAAGCTGAAAAAAAACTTAATAAGAGCAAAAATCAGTTTGATGCTATTTTTGAGACATTTTTAGAAGGTGTTGATGATGAGACACGTAAAAAATGCCATAAAACGGTTCATGCTGCTTCTTTAACGGCAGTGATTATTGGTTTTTCACCCATTCCTTTTTCAGATGCTTTCTTACTAGTACCGGTTCAATTAACAATGATGGCTCGTTTGCATAAGATATTTGGCCAGTCATGGTCTGAGAGTTTGGGTAAAAGCTTATCCAAGGAATTAATAATTGTTGGTTTAGGTAGAAGTGCAGTTGGAAATATACTAAAGTTTATTCCGACGGTTGGTACTGTTGCGGGCGCTGCAATTAACGCGACTGTTGCTAGTACAGTAACAGAATCTTTAGGTTGGGTAACGGTAAAAATGTTAAATGATGGGGAAGATATTTTTGAACAAGTTACCTCGTTTAAAGGACAGTATCGCTCGTTAATTAAGCTGCTTGAAAATTCTAGTAAGTCAGTAAAATAAAAAAAATATCAAAGAGTAAATTATAGGAGAGATAAAGCAGTAGATGCTTTATCTCTTTTTTGTAGCAATAAAATTATTTTTTTTAAATCATTATCAATTAAACTGCGTATATACTCTGTTAAAAAAATAACGTATACTTTTAAATAAGAATACATTAATTTGACTGGAGGAGTACGTATGAAAAAGATAAGAATAGTTAGTCTTATTCTTTTGTTTGCATTATTTTTTACTGGAATAAAAGAGGTTACGGCTGCTAGTTATGTTAATGTTCACTTTCTAAATGTCGGACAAGGGGATGCCGTTTTAGTTCAGACACCTAATGAAAATATCTTAATTGATGGTGGTGGGAAAGGAAAAGGTCCTCAAATTGTTAGTTATTTGAAAAAGAATAAAGTAACAACGCTTAGTGCTGTTGTCTCTACACACCCAGATGCGGACCATGTCGGAGGACTAGCTTATGTAATAAAGACTGTGAAAGTTAATAAAGTGTATGCTCCTAATATTAGTCATACTACTTCAGCCTATAAAGATTTTCTTTTAGCAGTCAAAAGTAAAAACATGAAAATTACAGTCGCTAAATTAGGAGTAGAAATACCCACGCAAGCTAAAGATATTACGCTAAAATTTCTTGGACCTGTTAGAGTGTATGGTAAATCAGATTTGAATAACTGGAGTGGAGTATTGCACCTTAAACACAATAAAAAATCATTTTTATTTATGGGAGATGCTGAAAACGCAGCTGAAAGTGATTTACTAGCTAAAAAATTGATTTCTAAAGTTGATGTGCTAAAAGTAGGACATCACGGATCTAAGTATTCTACTTCTGCAAAATTTTTAGAAAAAACAGTTCCTACTTATTCTGTTTTGTCCGTAGGTAAAAATGGCTACGGGCATCCGACATCTGATGTATTGAATCGATTGAAGAAAGTTAGGTCAAATGTTCACAGAACAGATAAGTCTGGCAATATTGTATTTAGCTCAAATGGTATAAAAATCACCCCAAGGATGGTGAGGTAAATGGAACAAGGAATCATTGATCGTTTTGAAGGTGAGCTAGCAGTCATTGAATTTGGTGAACACATGCGAGATATTCCTAAAAGTAAACTACCTAATAACAGTAAAGTTGGAGATTTATTGATTTTTGATGGAGATACTATCACCATCGATAGAGTAGGTACAGATAGGTTGAGAGTTGAAATAGAAGAGTTAATGAAAGAATTATTTGAAGAAGAATAACGCATTATAAAAAGCTTTGTCCTATTCTAGGATAAAGCTTTTTTTATATATAGTAAGAGAGAAAAATAGAACAAATATAATACTATGGTACAATGGAATTTGAAAGGTTAGTCAGTCATTTAGTTCCAGTTAGACCTAAATTTTGAAAGCGCTTAATAATAGTGGGGTTATCGATTTTATTAAACGGGTAGTACGGCTAGAAAAGAACCAACTGTTTAAAAGGCTTATTAAGAGATTTTTTTAGAGGAGAGATGAGAAAATGAAACAATATATCCTACAAAATGCCTATTTTCCATTTGAAGATAAAGTGAAGAATATTTATATTAAAAATAAGAGAGTTGAAAAAATAACAGATCAATCTAGTTCATTGGATGGAGATTATTCAGTCATTGATTTAAATCTGAGGTTGACTATTCCAGGTTTCGTAGATAGTCACATGCATTTAGATAAAGCCTTAATTAACGAAGCAGTTATAAACAAAAGTGGAACATTAACTGAAGCAATCAAAATTATGCAATCTTATAAAAAGAAAATGACAAAAGAAGAGGTAAAAGAAAGAGCGGAAAAGGTTATACAATTATCATTAAAAAACGGTACACGATTTATCAGGACTCACATCGATGTGGATAGCGATATTAAATTAAGTTCGATTGATGCATTGCTGGAATTGAAAGAAGAGTACAAAGATAGCCTTGAAATCCAGATTGTTGCCTTTCCTCAAGAAGGAATTAATGAAAACCCAGAAAATCTTCTTTTCATGGAAAATGCCTTAAAAAGAGGAGCAGATCTTGTAGGAGGAATTCCAGCAATAGAGAAAAATCCCGCAAAGCATATAAAAGACCTAACAGCTTTAGCTTTGAAGTACGATGTAGACATCGATATGCATATCGATGAAACAGATGATCCAAATTCGTTAACTATTTTAGATTTAGCAGAAACGACGATAGCAAATAAGTATGAAGGACGCGTAACAGCTTGTCATTTATGTAGCTTAGCCGCTCAAAAAGTAGGAGAGTTGGAAAAGATTGCTAGTAGAATAGCAGAAGCAAAAATTAACGTTATTTCTCTTCCTTCAACCAATCTCTATTTACAAGGAAGAGGAAGTGAAACAAATGCTCCTAGAGGTGTAACGCCTGTTCGCTATCTTCATGGTAGAGACATACCAGTGATGATAGGTTCAGATAATATTCAAGATCCTTTTAATCCATTTGGAAATGGCAATATGCTGGAAGAAGCTTTAATAGCAGCACATGCCTGTCATATGGGTGGAGAAAAAGAATTAGCAACATTATTTGATATGACAACGGTAATCCCAGGGGAAAATTTAAAGTTTGATTACGCTATTAAAATAGGAGAAAAAGCTAATTTTATTGTTTTAGATTCCTACACTAAAGCAAGTGCTATTGTTAAACAAGTATCTATTTATGGAGATTTTTTAAATGAGAACTTTACTATTCGAAATAAATGAGCGAACGACTAAGGCAGGTAAAACAACTGTTGACTGTATTTTTTTCTAATCAATAAAAAAATTTAGTCTTTTTCATATATCTATATTTTTATTCTAAAAGGTACTTGGAAAAACTAAATCGACAATCATTTTGAGTATTTTTAGTGAAATAATTGGGATTTAAATATTATATATCTCAATTCCTATTGAAATAGCAAGAAGCAATAAAATTAAAAGAAAAAGGCTAAACTATAATAATAAATAGAAGAAAAATTATTTTTATTCCAGCTGAACTTATCTTATTTAGATAGAGTCAGATTTTCGGTGAGCTTAGTAATTGTTATGTAAAATAAGTTAATGTTATAGTTGAGATAATAACTAAACAATTAATCTATGGGTAGTATAAGCAAAGGAGATTACCATGGCTACAATAGTAAAAGATATCTTGAAGTTAAAAGGCTTTTCAGGAGCCAAAGTAGTTGCAGGTGAAAACGGATTAATAAATATCGTAAAGAAAGCAACCTTGATGGAAGTACCGGATATTGGAGAATTTTTAGAAGAAAATAGTTTGATTATTACAACGCTTTATCCAATCATTAATAATGCTGAAGCAATGAAGAGTATTATACCTAAAAGTTCGGCAGCATCAGCAGCTGGAATTTGTATAAAAACCGGCAGGTACATTGAAACAATCCCAGAAAGTATGTTAAAACAAGCGAATGAGTTAAATTTTCCTATTATTGAAATTCACAGTGATGAGAACTTATCAGATTTAGCTTCGGAGATAATTAAATTTTCTTTAGATCAACACATATCAGCTTTACAATTTCAAAGAGAAGTCCACAATCAACTGATGAACATGTTTCTAAAAGGAGAAAATGTCAATGCTATGATTGACAGCTTTTCAGACTTAGTAGATCATCCAGTGATTTTATTAGATGTTGATACAAACTTAATATCTCAATCAAGAAGTATTGATAAAACAAAATTAACAATTCATTTACTTGATAAAAAAGTAGGAATAGATTCACTAGTGGTCAAACACGAAGACAAAGTTTATACTAGTGAAGATTTTATAAACTATTCAATAGAAGCGCAAGCTAATAAATTCGCTTATTTGATTCTTTTGGATGGAGATAAAAAAAATCGAAATCTACTAGTAGCGGTTGAAGAGGCTTCTCTATTATTAGCTTCCGTTTTTTATAAAAATCATGCTGTAGCAGAAAAAGAAAGAAACTTTCAAGATTCTTTTATCAGAGATATTTTGCAAGGAACGAATTATAGTCAATTAGTTACTATTGAAAAAGCAAAAATATATGGTTGGGAAATGGAATTTCCAGAAGTTATTTTTGTATTAAAATTATTTAATAAAAATGAACTAACTAAAATGCGAGACTATGAAAAAATACTCCACAGTCAAATAATTGAGAATATATTAAAAAGAGAATTAATTACAACGAATAAAAAAATAAAAGTAACTTATATAGACGGTTCTTTGGTTTTATTTGTCAACGTTGCTTTTATTAACAACAGTAAAGAAAAAATGAAAGCAATTGGAAACTCGCTGATCAGAAAATTAGGAGACGATTATCCTATAGGGATAGGAATATCTAATCCCGTATTAAATTCTCTTTCATTCCCAGCAACTTATAAAGAAGCCAAAGATAGTTGGTTTATCGGTCGTAAATTAAAGCAGGCTTGTTTTGTAAGCCATTACGACGATAACGAGTTATTTAGCGTCATTAAAGAAGTGCAAGATACAAAAGTTTTAGATAAATATGTTGAACGTAAACTAGGAGATATTTTAGCATACGATCAAAAGGTGAACATGGACTTATTAAAAACTCTTATGGCATTAATAGAAACACAATTTAATCATAAAGAAGCAGCTAAAAAGTTGTTCATTCATTATAATACGCTACGCTATCGAATAAACCGATTGAAAGAACTAGGAATAAATATAGATGACGGGTTAGAAATAGCCGAAATTGTCCTTGCTCACCACATCAATATGTGGACAGAAATAGATAGAAGAGAATAGACTTCAAGAATGAAGAAGTTAAATTATAACTAAATAGAACGATTAGCATTTTGATTGTCACTATATGACAATCAGAGTGTTTTTTTTTAGGGTTTTACTACGATGAAAACCCTTCCAATCTTTGTTACAATAAATGCATAGGAGAAAGCGATACAAAAAAATCTTTTCTAAATGAACTATGAAGGATAATGTCAATGTTTGAATTACCACAGGAAGGATAAATAGATTAAAAAAGAATAAAAATAGATTTGTAGAATTTTTTTCTTATAAAAACGAAAAAGGTTATATCCTTAAGATTTACAGTATCACAGGGCGATCTTATTGAGCTAGAAGATAGATAAAAGAAAGAGTTATGAGTAGATTGATAATTATTTCACTAAATGTAATATGTAGTATCATTTTAAAAATAGAAAAGCCATTATAGTGTTTCAATAAACTAAATAAGAGAGAGCCATTATCAAACTAGTAGGAACTGATTTTATAGTATCTAATAAATGGTTATATTTTTTTGAAGCTTAAAACACAAGGAGGAAAAAACATGGAATTATTTATTAATTTAATACCCGTAGTTGTCGTATTGATTTTATTATTTAGTAACCAACACATGCTGGTGGCTGGATTTGCAGGTGGAATATTAGCCATTATTATTGGTGGTTTTGGATTTGATAGTATCACCGAACAATTTATAGGTGGTATTTCTAATATGCTTGGAATTACTGTTCCTATCATCTATGCAGCAACAGCTGTAATGGTATCTAGAGCAGGAAGTATAAAAGCACTAGTTGATTTAGCTAAAAGAGTTTTAAGAGGAAGAATAGCTATTTTAGCCGGAATTATTGTATTGATTCAAGGATTTGCGACTTACGCAGCTGGAACAGCAGCGGGTAATACAATGGTAACAGCTCCCTTAATGGCTGTAGCCGTAGGAGCTATTCCAGAAGTAATAGCAGCCATGGCAATTATATCGGCTGTTGGTTTTACTACTGCTCCTTCTTCAACGGAGACAGTTCTGGTTGCAACGAGTTCAGGAAGAGACGTAGTGGATCACGCTGCAGCAATGTTGCCTTACACGATTGGATTTTACCTCGTAGCTGTAGCTTTGGCCATTTATGGTGTTCACAAAAGAGGCAGCTTAGTTATGAAGAAAGAAGAAGAAGTAGAAGGTGAAAAAGAGCAAAGCAACATCAGTTTGTTAGGCCGAGCTTTTCCTTTCATTGCTTTACTTGCAATGGTTGTAGTAGGTAGTTATCTAAATGGTTTAATCGGTACCAAGGTGTTTACCCCAGCGACCATCGTTATTATAACGGCCATACTTACGGTTATATGCACACCGTTGAATTTGAATGAAATGAGTGAAGCGTTAGTTGATGGCTCTAAATTTATTTTAACCACTCTGTTTGCAGTAGGAATATTCTTAGCCTTTATCAATATGATTGCGGAATTAGGAACCTTCGAACAGATTGCATCAATTGCTAAAACAGTTCCTGAAATAATCTTGTTGCCGGTTACAATGATTCTGGCCTTTTTAATTGCTATCCCATCAGGAGCATTTGCGGCAGGTGTTCTAGCCTTAATATTGCCAACATTAAGTACCCTTGGGTTGTCATCTGAAGCAATGGGATTTGTTGCAATAGCAACTGGATTAGGTACGCAAATTAGCCCAGTTCAAATTAACGTAGCAGCATTAGCAGAAGGGTTTGACATGACGGTTTTAGATATCGTTAAGAGCAATACTAAGTTTGTTGTTGGTATGCTATTAATCATTATGATAGTAGCCTTTATAGTCATCTAAAAAAATTAACCCAATTGAAAGGAGGCTTCGAATGAAAGCAATTTAATTTGAACGATTAAATGAACCAATCAAATTGATGGATTATTTAAGCTAAAGTAAACTAAAAAAAGATATCTTAAACTAATTAGGAGGAATTAAATTATGCAAAAAGTAGAAGTATTTCGTATAGCAACAGACTCACCAGATGACGTTTCAGGATTAAAGAAACTGGTTGACGATAAAACAATCAAAGCAGAAGAAATCATAGCTATTTTAGGCAAAACTGAAGGGAACGGTTGTGTAAATGATTACACACGCGGATTCTCAAACATGGCGATTTCTTACTATTTAGCAGGTGTATTGAATAGTTCGCCAGAAGAAGTTCAAAAAAAAGTTGCTCTTATCATGTCTGGAGGAACAGAAGGCGTTATGTCTCCTCATTTAACTGTTTTTGTTAAAAAAGAAGTTGAAGGAGAAACGAACTCAACAGGCGAAAAGAGATTAGCAGCAGGAATTGCTTTCACGAGAGACTTCAAACCTGAGGAAATTGGAAGAATGGAGCAAGTAAAAGAAGTAGCTAGATGTGTTACACAAGCTATGAAAGATGCTCATATCGATAGCCCCGAAGATGTTCATTTTGTTCAAATCAAATGTCCATTATTGACAGCAGAAAGAATGGAAGAAGCAGAAAAACGTGGCAAAGAAGTTGCGATTAATGATACCTATAAATCAATGGGCTACTCTAGAGGAGCTTCAGCATTAGGAGTAGCACTTGCTTTAGGAGAAGTTACAGAAGATCAATTAAATGACGAAATGATTTGTCATGACTACAGTCTGTATTCAGGAGTAGCTTCAACATCTGCTGGTGTAGAATTATTAAACGATGAAATTATTCTTATTGGAAACTCTACAAACTCAGCTAGTGATTTATTAAGTGGTTCCGCCGTAATGAAAGATGCTATCGATATTGAGGCTGTTAAAGAGGCAATGAGGGCAGCTGGATTAGTATTTGAAGAGTATCCTTCGGACAAAGAATTAGATAAAATCGTAAACGTATTAGCTAAAGCAGAAGCTTCTTCTACAGGGAAATGTCGTGATAGACGTACGGTTATGTTAGAAGATTCAGATATAAACCACACAAGACATGCTCGTGCAGTTGTGAATGCTGTTATTTCTACTTTGACTAAAGATCCAATGGTCTACGTTTCAGGCGGAGCAGAGCACCAAGGTCCAGATGGTGGTGGCCCAGTAGCAGTTATTGCTAAAGCATAATGACTTATAAGAATAGTTAATGTGACAAAACAGTAATTAAACGGCCAAAACTAGATGAGTAAGCTCTTCTTGTATGCAATTAGTTGTTCCGACTAAAATAAAGAAGGACATATTTATTAATGAAAAAGAAAATTTTCTAAAAAGCAAAGGTGAAAAAAGTGTCTGAACAAGAGATAGGAACGATAACAATTATTGATCAACAAGTAGTAGATGGGCTGGAAAATAAGGAAGTGAATTCTTTAGTTGGAACGGTTCATAGTGTTTTTAATAAAGTGATCAATATACTAGCTACTGATCAAAGTAGTCTACTTACATTAGCTTTAGAAGAAGTTATTTCTTCACCAGGGATGATGAAAACAGCAGATAAGCAGCTGTTCAATGCTATGAAAAGTAAGGTAGCTCCTGGTGATCCAGTGAGGTTATCACAAAAAAATACGATAAAAATTAAGCAAGTAGAATGGGATTATACTAAAGCAACGTATAGTCTTGTGAAAATAAGTAAAAAAAATCTGAGCGAACGACTTTCATCGGATAGTTTTTCAAAAACTATCTACAAATTTATCAAAGAGCAGGGGAGCGATAGTGGGTTAGTTTCAGCTTGGGAGATTTATTCTAACAAGGAATTAGCCAATAGCTCGGTTAAAAATAGTTACGTTGCATTTTTCCTACAAGCAATAAGGAAAATGTCAGAAGAACTAGCAGCTAAAGACTTTAACGCGGTAGTAAAGCAAAGCTACAAATTAGTCGGTTTAGGAGTAGGTTTGACACCATCAGGTGATGATTTCTTACTAGGTTGCTTAGCTGTTTGGCATCTTTTTGAGAGCCCTTTAATTGAGAGCTTTGAAGGAAATAACTGGATAGAACATGTAAAAAAAAGATCAACATCGATTAGTGCATTTATGCTTGAAAATGGTGTCAATGGTTATGTAAATCAAGCACTTAATGATTTGCTTAGACATTATCAAGAAGAGGACATAACTAGGTACCTCCAGCCATTTTTAAAGATTGGCGCTACATCTGGGACAGATATGCTTGTAGGAGTAATTTTCGCTTACGACCAAATGAATAATTCATATAGGAGGTAAAAAAATGGTTTCAAAAGTAATGATAGAAAAAAATGCTTATCATGATTCGGTTACATTAATGTCTTTATCAGCAAGTATCAGTAAATTAGATGGTGTAAAACAGGCAGTCGTCTCAATGGCAACTCAAATGAATAAAGAATTGTTAGAAAATATTGGCTTATTAACAGAGGAAGCAAGTAGTGCGTCAGAAAATGACCTAATTCTTGCTATCGAAGCAGACACTGAAGAAAATATGGAAGACGTGTTTGGCAAAATAGAAGAAGAGCTCAATGCGAAAAAAGGCGGTAAGAAAAAGAACGGTGAAACGTCAACAGAAAATACAGAAGAAGCATTAAACTTATTGCCAGAGGCTAACCTAGCTATCATTTCTGTACCAGGAAACTACGCTGCTCGAGAAGCACGTAAAGCGTTAAATAAAGACCTGAATGTCATGATATTCAGTGATAATGTAACAATAGAAGAAGAAAAAGAATTAAAAGAATTAGGCAAAGAAAAAGGTCTTTTCGTAATGGGACCCGACTGTGGAACAGCCATTATTAATAATGTTGGATTGTGTTTTGCAAATAAAGTTAGACAGGGAAATATCGGTTTAGTAGGAGCTTCAGGAACTGGGTTACAAGAAGTAAGTGTCCAAATTGACCGATTAGGAGAAGGTATTTCACAAGCTATTGGTGTTGGTGGAAGAGACTTACAAGAGCCTATCGGTGGAATTATGATGCTAGAAGGTATGAAAGCGCTTGAAAACGATGGCAATACAAAAGTAATCGTTCTAATTTCTAAGCCACCTGCAGCAAGCGTGCAAGATAAAATTATGGAACAAATTAAAGCAATGAAAAAACCTGTCGTTGTTTGTTTCTTAGATGGAGACGCAAAAGAAGTAGAAAAAGTTGGTGCAACATTCGCAGGAACACTAAGACAAGGCGCTGTACTTGCTGTAAAAGCACTAGGTAGTTCTGATAAAGACTTGTCTAATGAAATAAGCGACAAACAAAATGAATGGATTAAGAATCAAAAAGAAGAACTAACGGCTTCTCAAAAATACATTCGTGGCCTATTTTGTGGAGGCACACTTACTTCAGAAGCCTTAACGGTTATTAGACCTCATGTAGATGAAATTAAAAGTAATGTTGCAAAAAGAGCAAATGAAAAACTTGTAGATGTACACGCTAGTCAAGGAAACACACTAGTCGATTTAGGTGATGACGAATTTACACAAGGTAAACCGCATCCAATGATTGAACCTTCTTTGAGAAATGAGCGTATTATCGAAGAAGCAAAAGATCCAGCAACAGCCGTTTTACTACTTGATTTTGAATTAGGATACGGTTCTCACGAAGATCCTGTAGGGGTAACGTTTGAAGCATTAGAAGAAGCTCAAAAGATTGCAAAAGAAAATGGACGTCACTTACCAATTATTGCTTATATTTGTGGAACACGTACTGACAAACAAGATTATTCAGAACAAGCTAGAAAATTAGAAGAGTTAAATATATGCATTGCAGATAGCAACGAACAAGCTGCCGAACTAGCAATAAAATTAATTTGAAAGTAGGGAGATTAGTTTGAGTAAAATGAATAATTTATTTAATCAAGATTTGAAAGTAATCAATATTGGCACAGTTAAATTTAACAAAGAGATGGAAATCCAACAAACAGAATCTGTACAAGTCAATTGGCAGCCACCTGCTGGAGGAAATATCAAACTTTTAAATGCGTTAGACTTGATTGCGGATAACGATAAGATTGAAGAAGCAAACAAGGAAGTAATAAAGCGCATGAAGGACGCCCATCCTTATTTAATTGATATTGGACAAGCTTTAGACGTTATACCAGGAATGCATGCTAGATTAATCTTGCATTCAGGCCCTCCGATAACTTGGGAAAGAATGGCTGGTCCGGTAAAAGGAGCAATCATTGGCGCTTTGATTTTTGAAGAATTAGCACACAATGAAGAGGAAGCTGTTAAGCTTATCGAAGCTGGCGAGATAGAATTTGCCCCTTGTAATGAACATTCTACTGTTGGACCAATGGCGGGAATTGTTTCACCTTCTATGCCGGTACATGTTATTGAAAACGTTGTTCACGGAAATAGAACTTATTGTACAGTAAATGAAGGTCTTGGAAAAGTTCTTCGTTTTGGTGCTTACTCATCAGAAGTTATTGAACGTTTAAAATGGTTGCAAGAAGTTTATGCGCCAGCACTTAAAAAAGCATTGAGCCTTACTGAAGAAGGTATCGATATTAAATCAATTACAGCTCAAGCTTTGCATATGGGAGATGAGTGTCACAACAGAAATAAAGCATCTACTAGTTTATTTTATCGTGAAATTTCCGGCTATTTCTTACAAACAGATTTAGAAAAAAATGAAATAAAAGAAGTTTTAAACTTTATAAAAGGCAATGAACATTATTTCTTAAACTTGTCCATGCCAGCATCTAAAGCAGCTTTAGATGCAAGTCATGGTGTAGCTCATTCTACTGTCGTAACAACGATGGCAAGAAATGGTGTCGAGTTTGGTATTAGAATTAGTGGTTTAGGAAAAGACGAGTGGTTCACAGCTCCAGCAAATTTTGTTGAAGGTCTCTTCTTCCCTGGTTTTAGCGCAGAAGATGCAGCACCAGATTTAGGGGATAGCTGTATCACAGAAACAATGGGAATCGGTGGATTTGCAATGGGAGCTTCACCAGCAATCGTCCAATTCGTTGGTGGTGACGTAGATGATGCTATTCGAAATAGTGAGCAAATGTATACAATCACTGTTGGAGAAAATAGCAACTACTCTCTTCCTCCATTGAACTTTAGAGGTTCAGCATTAGGAATTGACTTACGAAAAGTCATCGACACAGGAGTCTTACCAATCATCAATACAGGTATGGCTCATAAAGTAGCTGGAATTGGCCAAATTGGCGCAGGTATTGTACATCCACCAAAAGAATGTTTTGAAGATGCTTTAATGGCCTTTGTTGAAAAGTATAAAGCGGAAACAACCGCATGAGTAGAATTGTCGTTGCACTAGGAGGTCATATTTTTGGAGATACGCCCATCGAACAACGGCAACTAGCAAAAAAAGCAAGTCGTTCTATTGTTGATTTAGTTGAGCAAGGACACGATGTTGTTGTCTCTCATGGCAATGCTCCGCAAGTAGGTATGATGCAATTAGCCTTTTCCCTAGGAGCAAAACAAAAAAAGAAGATTCCTTTAATGTCTCTTTCAGATTGTGGAGCAATGAGTCAAGGCTACATTGGTAACCACTTACAAAATGCTCTGAGAGAAGAGTTTAAAAAGAGAAAAATAGATAAGTCCGTTGTCGTTATTGTTACGCAAACATTAATCGATAAACAAGATAAAGAATTTGAATTTCCAACTAAGCCAATAGGTTTATTCTATACAAAAAAAGAAGCAAAAAATTGGATGAAACAAACGGGGGATAAATATATTGAGGATTCGGGAAGAGGGTACCGCAAGGTAGTCCCTTCTCCAATTCCTATTAAAATCGTAGAACAAGAGAGTATCAATGTATTAGCAAAAGCTGGAATGGTTGTTATTGCAGTAGGCGGGGGAGGTATCCCTGTTTTTGAATCTGGAGATCGACTAGTAAGTGTGGAGGGTGTCATTGATAAAGACCTAGCAAGTCAATACTTGGCGCAAGAGATGGATGCTGATTATCTATTTATTCTAACAGCAGTAGATAAAGTATCGATAAACTTTAATAAACCAAATCAAGAAAATTTAGATGAAATGACCATTAATGAAGCAGAAAACTGGCTGAATGAAGGCCAATTTTTAGAGGGTAGCATGTCACCGAAAATCCAAGCGGCTATTTATTTTGTTAAATCTAAACGGGGGAGAAAAGCAATTATTACCTCAATGGATAAAACAAAAGAGGCTATTCTAGGACTAGATGGTACGATTATCTACTCAAAAATAGAAGATTAAAATAGTGTTATTTATAAACGCCAAGACTAATATGACAACTAAAGAAGGGGAAATTATGAAAAAACAACCTGAGTCGTTGCATCTTATTTATGGGCCAGAAGACAAACCAAAGAACTGGAAAGATGGTATTCTTTATTCACTTCAGTGGATCATGATTATGGTTTATCCAGTGATATGGGGTTATGCTATTGTAGGAAAAGGACTGAATTTAGATGATGCCGTTCTGGCGGAGTATATGGGAAGAATTGTATTAATGATTGGTTTATCTACATTAATTCAGACCATAGCTGGACACAAACTCTCTATGATTTCCGGACCTAACATTATCCCCTCTTTAGCTATAGTAGCAGCTTATGAAGTAGGTGGAGAGGCCTATGCATTAGCGTCTTTCAATGCTTTCATTATAGCAGGGATAGTTGTAGCTCTACTTGGAGTGACCGGTATTTTGAATACGATTGGAAAAGTGTGGACACCTCTTACTCAAGGTTCGATGATTTTAATGGTAGGATTGGCTACTAGTTTTTCAGGAATGGAGCTGTTAGCGGTCTATGGAGTAGGTTGGGCTTATTATGTAGGGATTTTTTTAGCCCTAGTTTGTGGTTTTCTTTCTATAAAAGGTAAAGGAATCCTTGCCACTATCCCAGTACTAATTGTTATTGTCTTGGGCTATATTATTTTTATGGTTCAAGGTACATTCAATTGGGAGCTAGTCGAAACGATGCCAACTATTCTTATTCCAAAGTTATTTCCATTTGGAATGACTATGCCACCACTTGATTTAATTATCACTATGATAATCGTACACTTTTTTTCAGCCATTAATGTCTATGGAAATGTCCAAGGTTATGTAGGTTTATTAGATTTAACGGTTTCTCCTAAGAGAAAAAAGAAATTATTTACTGTTTTTGGTTTAATAGAAGGTTCCTTAGCAGGTATCTTGGGTGTACCAGGATATGCGCCGTATGGTGAAAACTTAGGCTTTCTTTTACTAACGAAAGTAGCCTCACGCTATTTTATTATTATTTCAAGTGTTATCGTCGTATTTTTAAGTTTTTTTGGTAAAATTGCTGGTTTAATGGCAGCTATACCTGAGCCAGTTGCAGGAGCTGTTCTGTTAGGAGTTGCTTCTACATTAATTGGAATAGGCATAGATTCTTCTAAGAAATCAGTAAAATTTGAAACGAGAGAGATTTTTATTGTTGGATTTTCAATCTTCTTTGCTCTTGGAACTTCTAGGTTATCAACTGAATTCTTTAAAGGTTTCCCACGAATTGTCGGTACTATTATGAGTAACCCTGTTATTCTAGTTATTATCCTTGTAATTTTACTGGAACAAATTATTTTTAGAGAAAGAAAAAAACTAGTTAACTAGTTTTGACTAAAATGGTGAAGGAGGAAAAAAAGATGGATAAAAAAATGAGTAAAGTAGAAATGCAACTCGAAAAAGATTATAAACTATTCCAAGAAGAAAAAATTATTCCTTATCCTACGTGGCAATACGGTGAGATAAAAGGGAAAATCATTACATTAGAAGTTGAAGATGCACCGGACTTTGGTGAGACAGCTTATGTGGAACTTGATTCTGGCAGAACGGCTTTTATATCTGTTGATATGCAAACAGATTTTTGTGGTGAGAACGGATACGTTGATGTGATGGGATATGATCTATCTTTAACGGCTAGTGCAATTAAACCAATCAAAAATGTGCTAGATGCAATAAGAGGATCAGATATTCAAATTATCCATACAAGAGAAGGACATTCTCCAGACTTATCTGATGCTCCTTATTTAAAAGTGTTGAGATCTAAGATTATTGGAAAAGGAATTGGAATCGGCGATAGGCCAGAAAAAGGCCTAGGACGTTTGCTTATCCGTGGAGAAAAAAACTGGGATATTATCGATGAGTTGTACCCTCTTGAAGGAGAAATCATTATTGATAAGGCAGGAAAAGGTGCCTTCGCAAGCAGTAATATTCATTTAATTTTAAAAAACTTAGGAATTACTCATTTAGTTCTAACAGGAATTACTGCAGATGTATGTGTGCACACAATTATGAGAGAAGCTAATGATTATGGCTATGGCTGTATTCTGTTGAAAGATGCTACGGGCGCAACAGATCAAGGAAACTGCGAATCAGCGATAAAATCAATCAAGATGCAAGGTGGCGTCTTTGGTAATGTTTCTGACTCAGAAAAATTTATTAAAGCTTTCAAAGAAGCTCTTTAAGTTAAGATAAAAGTTGAGAAATAAAAATGAATGAGGAATGAATTACCGTTGTGATTCGAATGCTCAATAGGACTCTGGAAATTGATCTCTTTAGGTCCCTATGGAGCATTCGAATATAAAAATAAAGCTAATTAAAGTGAAACTGAATAAACACTTAATTAAAAAATGAATTATAGTGCAAGCTAATTCGAAGGAGTAAGAGTTATGGAGTCATTCAATGGTCAGGTTAAGTTTTGGCAAAAAACAGATATCGATGGATTTTTTGGATTATTTACTAACAATCTGACGAATCTACTCGTAATGGCAGGATTGCTAATCAGTACGGGAATACCTGCTACAATAACTTTTGGCTCAATTTTACCAGCAGTCGGTCTATCTATTTTTGCAAGTAGTGTAATCTATAGCTTTTTAGCTTTTCAATTGGTAAAAAAAGAAAAAAGAAATACCGTAACGGCTTTGCCTTCAGGAACTAGTGTCCCACATATGTTTTTAATCATCTTTTTGATTATGGGACCGGTCTATCGTGCAACAGGCGATCCTTACTTGGCTTGGTATGCTAGTTTAGCTTGGGGATTTGTAGAAGGAATTATTGAATTATCTGGCTCTATTTTTGGAGCAAAGATTAGAAAATTACTGCCTCGCTCAGCAATGCTGGGATCTTTAGCTGGTGCTTCTATTACTTTTATTGCTATGGCACCTGCAATGCAAACATTTGATTTACCCTATATCGGTTTGATTTCATTAATCATTATTTTATTAGGATGGTTTGGAAAAGTTAAGTTTCCTTTTCATCTTCCTGTTGGTTTAGTTGCTATTATTATAGGTACAGTTATTGGATGGGCTACTGGCGTTATGGACTTGGATGCATTAATTGCTTCTGCCAATAGTATCGAATTCTCTATTCCATCTTTTTCAATCAATCGAATTGTAAGCGGGTTTTCTAGTGCACTTCCTTTTATTGTTTCAGCTATTCCACTTGGAATTTATAATATGCTTGAGACAATTGATAATGTAGAAAGTGCTGAAGTAGCAGGCGATTCATACAGTACGACAACAACTATGATTGCAGATGGATCTACAAGTATTTTAGCCAGTTTGTTTGGAAGTCCTTTTCCTACAGCCGTTTTTATCGGCCATCCTGGCTGGAAAGAAGCAGGAGCAAGAATTGGCTATACGCTTGCTACCGGAGTAGCAGTCTTAGCGATTACTTGGCTGGGACTTATTTCATTATTATTAAGTATTATTCCACTTGCAGCAGTGTTGCCCATCTTAATTTATATTGGTTTAATGATAGGAGCACAAGCCTTTCAAGAAGTGGATCTTAAGTATGCTCCAGCAGTTATCTTGGCCTTAATTCCTTGGTTAGCAGACTGGGGGAAAAATATTATTGGAAATGCACTAACTGCAGCAGGTACCGATGCATTGACTGTTAGTTATGAAGCAATAGAAAAAGCTGGTCTGCCTTATGGAGGGTTAGTTGCTTTAAGTTCCGGGGCTATTATTATTAGTATGCTTTGGGCCAGCATCTTGACTTTCATAATCGATCAAAAGTTTCATTATGCCGCTCTAACAGCAATCCTTGGATCATTTTTCTCTTTCTTTGGATTAATTCATTATGAAACTGTTGGAATTGGCGTTGGTTTAGAAACAGCTATTAGTTACTTGATAGTTGCTATCATTTTGGTAATGTTTTATAAAAAAAATAATGGAGGAATAAATGATGACTAAAGAATTTACAATACAAGCTAAACCTTATGGATTTGAATTAGATTTGGAAACAACAGCACTTATTATTATTGATATGCAACGTGATTTTCTATATCCAGGCGGTTTTGGCGAACAATTAGGAAACGATGTTTCAACAACGAGCTCAATCATTCCTAACGTTAAGCGAGTTTTAGATAAAGCGAGAGAAAAAGGGATGCTTGTGATTCATACAAGAGAAGGTCACCGACCAGATTTAACAGATTTACCAGCAAGCAAAGCCAAACGTGGCGGAGGAATTGGCGAAGAAGGTCCAATGGGACGGATTCTAGTCCGTGGCGAGTATGGTCATGATATCGTTGACGAATTGCAACCAATAGAAGGCGAAGTTATTCTTGATAAGCCAGGTAAAGGCGCTTTCTATCAAACAGATTTAGAAACGATTTTAAAAAATAAAAATATTAAAAGTTTACTTCTTGCAGGTGTAACAACTCACGTGTGTGTCCAATCAACAATACGTGAAGCAAACGATAGAGGTTATGAGTGCTTAATGTTAGAAGATTGCTGTGCAGCATTCGATAAAAAAGATCACGAAGATTCCATCCGAATGATCAACCAACAAGGCGGTATATTTGGTTGGACAACGGAATCAAAAAACCTTTTAGAGGCTATAAACTAATACGAAATGGAGGAGAATAATGATGAAAGAAAAATCAACAGGTACTCCCTGGTTTGTTAAAGGGGACGCAAATGGATTCTTTGGTTTATTTAGTAATGTTCTAACAAACTTGTTAGCAGCAATCGGATTATTAGCAGCTATCAATATGCCATCAAGTATTATTTATGGAAATATTGTTCCAGCTGCAGCATTGTCAATTGGAATTGGAAGCATCATTTTTGGAATACAAGCACGTCGTAAGTCGTTAAAAGAAAATCGCTCAGATTTAACAGCTTTACCTTATGGACTTAGTGTTCCTCATTACTTTATTGTCGCATTCGGGATTATTTTACCTGTACATGCACAAACAGGTGATTGGGTACTGGCTTGGTCAACAGCTTTAGCTTGGAACGTAGTTCAAGGTCTGGTTATGACAATTGGGCATTTGTTGGTCCATATATTCAAAAATATATTCCTCGTAGTGCTTTATTAGGCTCGTTAGCAGGAATTGCGTTAACGTATATTGCGATGAACCCAATGGGTGAAGTCTATTCTACTCCTTATATTGGTTTATTGACACTAGTTATTGTTTTAGCCGGTTGGATTGCTCATAAAAGATTGCCTGGAAACATTCCTGCGGGTCTGTTAGCAATCGTAATTGGAATGACCTTAGCTTGGGTAACAGGCTACATGGACGTTGCGAATGTTCAAGCAGCTGTTAGTGGTTTCTCACTTTCTACTCCTTCATTTGCTTTAAATCACTTAATGGATGGCTTTTCTTACTTGTCTCCTTTCTTAGCAGCCGCTATTCCACTAGCTATTTATGACTTTTTAGAAAGTTTAGATAACGTTGAAAGTGCTACTGCTGATGGAGATGAGTATCCTACTACTTTATCTTTATTGGTTCCAGCTCTATTAACACTTTTTGGAGCAATGTTAGGTAGTCCTTACCCAACTATTATTTATATCGGACATCCAGGTTGGAAAGCTACCGGCGCACGTGTTGGTTATTCTATCTTAACGGGTATCAGTATTATTTTGATAGCTTTTGTTGGACTACTTCCACTAATGTTGTCGATTATTCCTTTAGTAGCTTTATTGCCAATCTTAATTTATATTGCGATGTCTATTGGAACGCAAGCCTTTAAGACCGCCGATCCAAAACACATACCTGCAATGATATTAGGTTTAATGCCTTTTATTGCTAGTTTCGTTATTCTACAAGTTAATAATGCTTTAACAGCTGCAGGCACGAGTGCGGGAGAAGTTGGCTTAGATGTATTACAAAATAATGGTGTTTATTATGAAGGCTGGAGAGTTCTTGGATCATCAGATATATTGGTTTCTATGATGTTGATCAGTATTGTTATCTTCTTAATTGAAAAACAATACAACAAAGCAGCTATTTATAGTTTGGTAGCCGCCGTACTTTCCTTCTTTGGATTTATTCATGCGGGTCAAATCGGTTTTGGTACAGGTATGAGTACAGCTATCGGATACTTGTCTATGGCAGCCGGATTACTATTCTTCCATTTCTATCGCCATTCAGATGATGAGAAAAATACTGTGAAAAGTTTGAAATAATAATAAGAATGAACAGGATTAAATATAGAAATAAAAAGAATATTTATAAATGAAAATAGGACACTTTCACTAATATCTGAGACACTTCTAATTATAGAAGTGTCTTTTTGTTCGCCCAGCATGGGCAAACTCTAACAGGTGAAAGTCCTGAGTGCGACCGATTAGCGGTAAGCATATAGCTAAAAGCAAGGGTGTCCACCGTGAGGTGGAATCTGAAGGAAGCTCGAGGCAAATCTCTGGTCTGACGAACAGAAATCATATAGGAGGCAGTGCACGAGGATAAGGTTGCAAAAGAAGCTGAAGTCCAATAGCTAATGTATCAATCGTGTGATGTAGATATGGCAGATAGATGGAGAGAAAGAGTTCGTACCTTAACTGGGGAGGTCTTCTGTTCTTATTTCAAAAACTTGTAGTGATACAAGCCTGAGACAGGAGAAGTCAGCAGAAGCCGTAGTAGTGAAGACAGCTAGTGAAAGTTAGACAGAGCGAAGGGCTGAACCGTTTTATCGTTATGGAAATCAATATTGGAAGAGGAAATAGACCGCTGGTCAAAAGACGAGAAAGTGGATACCGACTTCACGAGAAGGAAAGGAAATAACAAACATGTATGAAAGGAAAATCCTTGAGCGTATCTTAGATAAAGAGAATTTGACTGTAGCATTCGAACAAGTAAGACGAAATAAAGGTATCGCAGGTGTGGATGGCATGACAATTGATGAGCTAGGAATATATTTTCTTCGAAACAAAGAAGAAGTTATGGCTTAGATTCGTCAAAGAAACTACCAAACCTCACCCGTTCTTCGAGTGGAGATTCCTAAAACAAATGGTGGTGTTCGTTTACTAGGAATCCCGACAGTTAAAGACCGTATGATTCAACAAACCATTGCACAAGTATTGACTCCCTTATTCGATAAAGGTTTTAGTAACTATAGTTACGGTTTTCGACCAAACCGGCAAGCTGAAATGGCGATTAATCAGGCGTTAATGTACTTCAATGAAGGATATGACTGGATTGTTGATATCGATCTTGAACGTTTCTTTGATACGGTGCAACATGACCGATTGATGAATTTAGTCTCTAGAACAATCTCCGATGGAGATGTAATTTCGCTGATTCGTAAATTTCTTGTCAGTGGAGTACAAGTTAATGGGATTATTCAAGATACTAGCATTGGAACTCCGCAAGGAGGGAACCTTTCACCGCTATTGAGCAATATCATGCTTAATGAACTTGATAAGGAACTGGAAAAACGAAACCTCCGTTTCGTTCGTTACGCTGATGATTGTATCATTATGGTTAAGAGTGAAATGTCAGCGAGAAGAGTGATGCGTTCCGTTACAAAATTTATCGAAGAAAAATTAGGATTGATTGTCAATAGTACAAAATCTAAGATTACGAAGCCAAATAATCCAGAAATGAAATTTTTAGGATTTGATTTTTACCGAGATTTTAATAAGAAAACCTATCAAGCGAAACCACATAAAATCTCAGTAGAAAACTTTCGATATAAACTTAAAGTACTTACACGTAAGAATTAGAGTATTGATACAAAATATCAAGTGGAACGACTGAATCAAGTGATTCGAGGGTGGATAAACGACTATAAAATAGGTTCAATGAAAAGCATTTTAAAGAAAATTGACTCTCATTTGAGAGTCCGTCTCAGAATGTGTATTTGGCATAAATGAAAAACAGCTAAGAATTGGCGAAAGAATTTAATAAAATTAGGGATGGACAAATACAGTGCCTATAAAAATAGTCACACTAGTAAGGGTATCGTACGTATTGCCTATTCTTGGATTTTAACAACGACTATCACAAATAAGAGACTTGTCCAATTTGGCTTAGTCTCTTGTGTAGAGCATTACAATAAAATACATGTTTAGTATAAAATGGAACCGCCGTATACCGAACGGTACGTACGGTGGTGTGAGAGGTCGGAGCCGTTAGGCTCCTCCTACTCGATGTTCGCCCAGCATGGGCAAACTCTAACAGGTGAAAGTCCTGAGTGCGACCGATTAGCGGTAAGCATAGTAAGCGCAAAATGAACGGATATCTTTAACAGACTTTAATTTCACTCTATACTTGGTTCTATAGCAAACAAGTTGGAGGAATGATAATGATAAATAAAAAACAAGATATCGTAGCTATTTCATTGCACCAAATGGATTTAAGTGCTAAGGAATCTGATAAAAAAAATCCGCAGAATCTCAAACTAGCCTGTAAAATTAGGGATGTCACGAGCAATCGGGATATTTATATTTACAATGGAATCGATAAATACATTCTTTATACCCTTTTAAAGGAGCTAGAATGATATGCTAATCGATTTTTCTAAAGTCAAACAAATTTATATTGTTTGTGGAAAAACAGACATGCGTAAATCGATTGATGGACTCGCGTCCATTATACAAGACCACTATAGTATGGACGTTTTTGGAAATGGACTATTTTTATTTTGTGGTGGAAGTCGAAATAAATATAAAGCTCTTTACTGGGAAGGCGATGGCTTTATAATGCTTTACAAGCGTCTTGAAAATGGTGTAATCCAATGGCCCCGAACTATAGAAGAAGTCCGAAAGATTACACAACAAGAACTGAGATGGCTTTTAGAAGGTTTGAAAATAGATCAACCAAAAGCGATAAAGAAAGTGAGACCTGGGTATTTTAATTAACTTAAAAACAGATAAAATCGTTGATTTGACAACGATTTTATCTGTTTTTTGCATGCTTTTTCTGGTATAATAAGAGTATCAAATTGAAGGAAAGGCAGGTGTGGAAAATGACTGAATTAGAACAAATCTTGATCAAAAAACTAGAGTTAGCAAATGAACAAAATAAACAGTTAACCGAACAGTTGGCATTATTAACCGAACAAGTGCAGCTACTTACTCAAAAATTATTTGGTCGTTCTAGTGAGAAGTCTAAAATGATCCCACCTGTTGAAAACCAACTGAGCTTATTTACGGACGAAGATTTAAACCTATTTAATGAGGCAGAAATCGACCAAGATAAAAAAGCACCTGAAATCAATCACTTAGAAGACTTTAAAGTAAAAAGACGGACAATTGGACAAAAAGAAAAAATGATAAAAGAACTTCCAGTCGTTAATGTTAATTGTCTATTACATGAAGAAGAATGCCATTGTGAATGGTGCAATACAGAATTAAACATTATTGGAAAAGAAGAAGTTCGACAAGAAGTTGAATTTATTCCTGCTCACCTGAAGGTGAGAAAAATTATGCGTTATGCTTATGAGTGTCCAACTTGTAAGAAAGATGGTGCAGATGCTATTGTAAAAGCTCCAACACCTGCACCGGTTATCCCTAGAAGTTTAGCTTCTGCAAGTTCAGTAGCCTGGTTAATGCATCAAAAATTTGAATTGAGTATCCCCTTTTATCGTCAAGAAAAAGAATGGGAAAATTATGGAATCGTACTGAGTCGTGCCACTATGGCAAATTGGGTTATCACAGCTTCTAACCTATGGTTAAAGCCTATATATGACTTATTACATAAGCAGTTACTGCAATCACGAGTTATTCATGTAGATGAAACGACGATGCAGGTTTTAAAAGAGCCAAATAAACCGGCTACCTCAAAGTCCTATATGTGGCTTTATCAAAGTAGTAAAGATGCCTCTGAGCAAATGGCGCTTTACCAATATAAACCTACTCGAGCTGGAGAAAATGCGCGTAAGTTTTTAGAAGGATATCATGGTTTTATGCATTGTGATGGATACGAAGGTTATAATAAAGTCACGGATGTAACACGTGTCGGGTGTTGGGCTCACCTACGGAGAAAATTTAATGATGGCATTCCAAAAAATAGTACAAAAACTAACTCTCAGTCTGAGGTTGGAAAAAACTTCTGTGATGAACTTTTTGAGATTGAACGATCTATTGCTTATCTTTCTCCAGAGGAAAGGCTCAGCCTACGGAAAGAAAAAGCAATACCACTCTTAAATCAGTTTTGGAATTGGGTAGAGCATACAAATGCATTAAAAAATTCTATTCTTGGAAAAGCATTGCAGTATGCAAAAAATCAAAAGATTTACTTAATGAACTACCTTGAAGATGGGGAATGTCAACTCTCGAATAATCTAGCAGAGCGCAGCATTCGTCCATTCGTAGTTGGTCGTAAAGCTTGGAATTTTTCTACCAGCACCAAGGGTGCAACAGCAAGTGGTGTTGTCTATAGTTTAATCCAAACGGCAAAATTAAATGGGTTAAATCCAACTAAATATCTGAACTATTTATTTGAAGAATTGCCTGATACACCATTTAAAGAATACCCTGAATTACTTCAAGCGCTATTGCCATGGAGTGTAGAAGTTCAAGAAAATTGTAAATAACCCTCACTATAATATAAAAACATTATAGCAAGGGTTATTTGTCATAGCTAGATACCGTTTCGTTTTGCGCTTACTAAGCATATAGCTAAAAGCAAGGGTGTCCACCGTGAGGTGGAATCTGAAGGAAGCTCGAGGCAAATCTCTGGTCTGACGAACAGAAATCATATAGGAGGCAGTGCATGAGGATAAGGTTGCAAAAGAAGCTGAAGTCCAATAGCTAATGGATCAATCGTGTGATGTAAATATGGCAGATAGTTGGAGAGAAAGAGTTCGCACCTTAACTAGGGAGGTCTCCTATTCTTATTTCAAAAACTTGTAGTGATACAAGCCTGAGACAGGAGAAGTCAGCTAGTACAGCTAGTGAAAGTTAGACAGAGCGAAGAGCTGAACCGTTTTATCGTTATGGAAATCAACCGCTGGTCAAAAGACGAGAAAGTGGATACCGACTTCACGAGAAGGAAAGGAAATAACAAACATGTATGAAAGAAAAATCCTTGAGCGTATCTTAGATAAAGAGGATTTGACTGTAGCATTCGAACAAGTAAGACGAAATAAAGGTGTCGCAGGTGTGGACGGCATGACAATTGATGAGCTAGGAATATATTTTCTTCGAAACAAAGAAGAAGTTATGGCTCAGATTCGTCAAAGAAACTACCAAACCTCACCCGTCCTTCGAGTGGAGATTTCTAAACCAAATGGTGGTGTTCGTTTACTAGGAATCCCGACAGTTAAAGACCGTACGATTCAACAAGCCATTGCACAAGTATTGACTCCCTTATTCGATAAAGGTATTAGTAACTATAGTTACGGTTTTCGACCAAACCGGCAAGCTGAAATGGCGATTAATCAGGCGTTAGTGTACTTCAATGAAGGATATGACTGGATTGTTGATATCGTTCTTAAACGTTTCTTTGATACGGTGCAACATGACCGATTGATGAATTTAGTCTCTAGAATAATCTCCGATAGAGATGTAATTTCGCTGATTCGTAAATTTCTTGTCAGTGGAGTACAAGTTAATGGGATTATTCAAGATACTAGCATTGGAACTCTGCAAGGAGGGAACCTTTCACCGCTATTGAGCAATATCATGCTTAATGAACTTGATAAGGAACTGGAAAAACGAAACCTCCGTTTCGTTCGTTGCGCTGATGATTGTATCATTATGGTTAAGAGTGGAATGTCAGCGAGAAGAGTGATGCGTTCCGTTACAAAATTTATCGAAGAAAAATTAGGATTGATTGTCAATAGTACAAAATCTAAGATTACGAAGCCAAATAATCCAGAAATGAAATTTTTAGGATTTGGTTTTTACCGAGATTTTAATAAGAAAACCTATCAAGCGAAACCACATAAAATCTCAGTAGAAAACTTTCGATATAAACTTAAAGTACTTACACGTAAGAATTGGAGTATTGATACGAAATATCAAGTGGAACGACTGAAGCAAGTGATTCGAGGGTGGATAAACGACTATAAAATAGGTTCAATGAAAAGCATTTTAAAGAAAATTGACTCTCATTTGAGAGTCCGTCACAGAATGTGTATTTGGCATAAATGGAAAACAGCTAAGAATCGGCGAAAGAACTTAATAAAATTAGGGATGGACAAATACAGTGCCTATAAAAATAGTCACACTAGTAAGGGTGTCGTACGTATTGCCTATTCTTGGATTTTAACAACGACTATCACAAACAAGAGACTTGCCCAATTTGGCTTAGTCTCTTGTGTAGAGCATTACGATAAAATACATGTTTAGTATAAAATGGAACCGCCGTATACCGAACGGTACGTACGGTGGTGTGAGAGGTCGGAGCCGCGAGGCTCCTCCTACTCGATTCATATTTTAAGTATCTTCCTATTACAAGCTGATCTATAATATTATTGGTTACGAAATTACTAGTGTTGCATGAAACATTATCCGGTTCGAGAATTTGTTCATATTATTGCAATAGACAAAAAAGTCCTTTATGCTGAACTCAGATGACTCATCCAAGACCAATAAAAAGGACCTAATTCATGGATAAGCGTAAAACAAATTCTGTTTTTAATAAATGGTTTTCTTCCATATTTTTGACTTTTTTCAAAAAAATAAAAAATTGGGTCAATCAAACTATGTTTATACGACACTAGTGATATCAATTATAAGAGAAGAAATGCGCGTGAGAAAGAAAATATGTGATTACGATAGTATCAACTTATTTTCCCAACAATAGAAGTTGACACTATCCAAGCCAATTATAAACTTGACAAATAATTGATAAATGATATGATATAAAAAATTACATAATTAAACAGGGGAGTTTGTGAGCAGACTGAGAGGAAGTTATCGACTTCGACCCTTAACCTGATTTGGATAATGCCAACGTAGGAAGTTATAAGCTAGACTTTTACGGGAAATGCCTTCAGGTGTTTCTCTTTTTTTTCGTTTTTTTTCAGTTCAAATAAAAAAAGCAAGAGAGGTTTTAAAATAGAACAAATTAAAACAAGTGTATTCTCTAATGCGCTTATTTAGTCCGGAGCAGTAGCACCAATCGCGGAAATATTAACAAAATTTTTTATTGCTTCACTTGGCAGGGATTATTTGTGCAAAGTCTGGGGAAATTACGATGAAAACCTTGGAAATCTCATTTTCAGAAAAAGACTCTATATTGTTTTCTTCACTTAATGTATTGCAGCATGTAGGTTGGACTGGTGTAATGATTGCATCAGGAGCAATCGCAGCAAACGCGGTATTAAGTGTTGGTGGTACCTGGGTTTGATCACTTATTATTGGAGTTCTCATTATTATTTGGATTTTCAATGGAATTAGAAGTCTTGGAAAGATAAATATTGTTGCGATCAGCAGATTTTTTGTTCTTCCAATTTTGATTAGTATTGTAGTGTTCAGTGGTGATCTCAGCACTACTTCTGCAGGTGGATTGAGTTTTGGTGTAGCAGTCGAACTATCAGTAGCTATGCCACTATCTTGGCTACCTTTAATTTCAGATTATACTAGAATGGCGAAAAAGAAGCATAAGGTTACTCTGGCAAGTTCGGTCACGTATTTTTTTATGAGCTATTGGATATATGTTATCGGCCTGAATCTGGATACTGCATTATTTGCTGGATAGAACGATATTGTAAAAACCATGTTCTCAGCAAGACTTAGTATTACCGGATTGATCGTTACCATTCTTTCCACTGCTACTACGACATTTCTTGATGTTTACTCAGCCGGTGTTAGTTCAGTCAGTATATCAAAAAGAATAAATCAGAAGGTAGCAGCTGTTATTATGTGCGTTATGGGTACAGTGCTTGCAATGTTGTTTCCTGTATCTTAGTTCGAGAATTTTTTGTATTTCATCGGCTCAATCTTTGCTCCGGTGATTGCCATTCTGATTGCCCACTATTTTATATTAAAGATGGATAGTACTTTATTAAATTTTGACAGAAGTAATCTTATCGTATAGTTAGTAGGTTTAACACTATATCGCCTATTTATGAAAATAGATACTCCGATTGGTAATACCTTACCGGTCATGATAATCATCTTTATTATATGTATTATAGTAAATAAAATTGTTGGGAGAAATAAAATACTGGGTTAATGTGAATCCTCTTTTTTTCATTACAGATACCTTTAGATTTTTTTGAAGGAATAATGGCAATTGAACTTACAGCAATAACTGGCACCAATATAAACTTGAAATTAATATTTGGAGGATTTACTTTAGTTTCATTTAGTATATCACCAGGTATAATCTTTTTCTGACAATTTACTCCAGAAGGGATGAATGTGTAGAAGTTAAAAAGCTTCTAGACTATATGCTAGAATTTGAATACGGAATGAAATTTTGGGACATGAGTTATGAATAATATATACAAAAAACACAAGGAATCGCATTCTATACAAACTACATCCATAGAATAGTAAGGAAAGGAATAATGTGAAATGATAAATAAGAAAGATATTAAAAATCAGATGATTCAAGCAGTTAAAACTGTCAAACAGACTAACCCTATGGCAGGATCAATTACTAACAGTGTCACTATTAATTTTGTAGCAAATGCGCAACTTGCCGTCGGAGGATCTGCTGCTATGGTCTATCTGCCTGATGAGGGGGAGTTTTTAGCGAAAGCCGCTGGAGCCACATATATAAACACTGGTACCTTTCTTCCGATTTATGAGGAAACTTTACTACGAACAGCAAAAGTTATACGTAGTCTGGGCAAACCTTGGGTTCTAGATCCAGTTGCAATTGGAATTGGTAGCCTTAGAAACCAATTGTTACAAGAGTTCAAAGAGTATAAACCCAATATAATCAGGGGGAATGCTTCAGAAATTATTGCTTTGGCTGGGCAGTGGGGATTGGACGGTGGAGAGAAAGTATCTAATACTCGTGGCGTTGATTCTACGGACTCAGTAAGTGCCGCAAAGGATGCAGCTGTGGCATTGGCTAAGTGGACAGGTGGTGCAGTTGCGGTCTCTGGCGAAACCGATTTAATAACCGATGGTTCCATCATAGCTCGTTCTTCTGGAGGATCCCATTTTATGGAGAAAATTACAGGAGCAGGTTGCTCCTTGGGTGGTGTTGTTGCTATTTATGCAACCGCTACTTCGCCTTTTATTGCTGCTCTTACTGCTACTGCAGTATACAATATAGCTGGAAAGCGAGCCGGAGATAAAGTAGATGGTCCAGCAAGTTTTCAGATTCAATTTCTTGATGAATTGTATAAAGCAACAGCAGACGATATAGCCAACAATCCATTTGAGCTTACGGAAGTCTAATTCACATGCTAGGTATAACTGCAAATCTAAAATTAAAAAGTGATAATATTACTAATACACGTAGGAGGAAAAAAATGGACATTAGAAAAAGAGTTGATATTTCAGCATATTTAGTTATAGGCCCAGAGAATACAAAAGGCCGATCTGTTGGCATAATAATCAAAGAGGCAGTTGAAGCTGGCTTTACATTCGTACAGGTTCGTTCCAAAGTTGCATCTGCCCGCGAGTTGATTCAGCTGACTCGTGAAGCTGCAGATGCAATTGCAGAAGTTGGCAAGTCCCATTATGTTGCACTTGTGGTAAATGACCGACTAGATGTCATATTGGCCGCAAGAAAAGAAGGAATAAAAGTTGATGGGATTCATGTCGGACAATCGGATATCCCTGTAAAAGTTTGCCGTGAATACTTGGGGGAAGACTCAATCATCGGTTTATCAGCTAGAACTACTGAACTGTTTGAGTATATCAAAACAGCAGATGCTTCTCTGTTGGATTACTTTGGTGTTGGACCGCTACATGAAACACTTACCAAACCAGACTGTGGATTAGATACGAACGGGAAAGTACTTACCAGAAGTTTTGAAGAGATTGCTAAGCTTGCTAAACTTAGTTCAATCCCGGTTGTTGTAGGCGGAGGAGTAAAGCTTCAAGATATACCTCAACTGGCGCAAACGGGTGTTGAAGGTTTCTTTGTCGTATCAGCTGTGACTAAGGCAGATGATCCAAAGTCTGCATCTGCTGAGCTTGTGGATGCTTGGAAGGTTCACAAAATCTAACTAAAAAGCGATAAACTAAGCTATTATGATATTTATATTCGGGAGCGACAAGATTATGATTGAAGGAGTAATCTTTGATATAGATGGTACTACACTAGACTCTATGTCAATTTGGGATAAAGTCGTTTAGATATATTTGAAAAGGATGGGCATAGAAACAGAAAAAATGTTAGTAAAACATTATGTTCTATGACTATGATAAATAGTACTGAGTTTTCAAATGATAGCTATCTTCTAAATGTAGAGATGGCTAAAATTACAGCGGGAATTAATTACGCTCTTGAAAAATTTTCATTACAACCAGGTCCAACTTAAGGAGGGTGTGAAACAGGTGATAAAAAATATGAAGTAGTTTAATGTTAAAATAGTTACTGTGTTAGCTTGTAGCAGGAATCTTGTGGAAAGAGTTTTTATAAGACTAGATATCATCGGTGAATTTGATGAAATATTTGCATGTACTGAAATAGGTACGAGCAAATCAAATACGGATATATTTTTCGCAACAGCTGGGTATGTGAAGGGACTTACCAAGAACGCATGGTTTTTTAAGATGTACTCCATGTAATTCAGACGGCAAAAAAAGCTGACTTCAGGATAGTTGATGTATTTGATTATTACCAAGCGGCAGATTGGGAAGAGATTAAGAAAAACAGTTACAGCTATTTTAAAAAACTAAGCAATTTTAATATTTTTTTAAGTAAATAAAGTAAATGGAGGTAAAATATGAAGACTGCACTGACAATTGCAGGAAGCGATCCTAGTGGAGGCGCCGGCATTCAGGCTGATATTAAGACGATGACTGCAAACGGTGTATATGCTATGAGTGCAATTACAGCACTTACTGTGCAAAATACAATGGGTGTTACAGAAATTATGAATGTCACGCCAGAATTTTTAGGTAAACAGTTGGATAGTATTTTTACTGATATTTATCCAGATGCAATTAAGATTGGCATGGTTTCATCAGCCGAACTAATTGAAATCATATCAGAAAAATTAAACTTTTATAATGCGAAGAATATTGTTGTAGATCCAGTAATGGTCGCTACTAGTGGTTCAAGACTTCTTGAAGAAGATGCAATGGAAACCCTAAAGAAATGTTTGTTTCGTCAGGCAGTTTTGTTGACACCAAATATTCCGGAGGCTTCTATATTATCAGGGATTTCTATTACAACAAAAGAAGATATGATTAAAGCTGCGAAAATAATTAGTGAAGAATACGAATGTGCTGTTCTCTGTAAAGGTGGACATGGCCTAAACGATGCCAATGATCTTTTATACCATAACCATAAGTACCGTTGGTTTATTGGGGAGAGGATTGACAATAAAAATACTCATGGAACCGGGTGCACTTTGTCCAGTGCAATCACTGTGGGGCTTGCTCAAGGTATAGATTTGGAAACATCAATCCAACTAGCAAAAGACTATATATCTGGCGCATTAAAGGCTATGCTTGATTTGGGGAAAGGAGAAGGGCCACTTAACCATATATGGAATATCAGCAAGAACAAGTAAAGCTACACAAAGAAACCATTAGAGTATTGAGCGAATTTAGAAAAAACGGTTGTACAATATATGACGTTGGTGAGTAAAAAACTCACTGACGTCATTTTTCTTTTTTATATCATATAAATAGAAAACAAGTGATTTTTCTTGCAGAATGATAATTGACGAAAATTTACCACTAGGAGGAACTCACGTGCCTACTTCAAATGCTAGGCTAAAAGTATTATATATTCAAGATGGAAATATCCATTTTAATAATAATTGTGTCAAATATAATCAATATAAAGGGAAAAAAGCAAATTTATTGAAGGAATATTAACATATACGCCATCGACATGCCCTAAATGTTATACTCCCAATCAAAACTATTCTCATTATCGGAACGGAACTCACTTGTCTCGTATTACACTACTAATGTCTGGAATCTATCCGACTTATTTATTATTGAAAAAACAACGATTCATGTGTAAAGCATGTCACTCAACTTTTACTGCTAAAACACTTAATGTTAAAGAAAAGTCCTTTCTTGCAGATACAGTCAAAGGGCTTATTTTAATCAAAGCGATAGATTCTCAAACAATTAAGACGATTGCTAGAGACGGAAGTGTTTCAGAAGTAATTGTCCAACGTATCATTAATCAAGAAGCTAAAAGGTATCAATCTTATGGGCAGGCACTTCCTGAATAGCGGCATAAGAAAAACGAAGTTTTTAAGGACCTGTAAAGTGGTGTTATTTAAAGCAAGGACAGATTAAATAGCCTGGTGATTTAACTAAGTTTAAGTCACATAAAGCATATTCACATAAGAAATACTTGCACACCAATTCAACTATCATGAATATTTACATAATCTTTACATTCAATTTACGTGGAATCAATGTTAGTCGTTTATTATGAAAGTATGAACAGGAGATGTTCAACTTATAAAGAGAAAGAGGGATTTTATATGAAAATGAGTGGGTTGGCAAAAATTGGTGCATCACTAAGTATGGTACTTCTCTTAGCAGCATGTGGAAACACATCGACTGACGAAACAACTGAAGGCATTACTGGTTCAGTTCAGGTTGACGGATCATCAACCGTCTTTCCAATTATGGAGGGCGTAGCTGAAGAATTCTCTATTGTAAACCCAGAAGCTCGAGCAACTATTGGTGTATCAGGAACTGGCGGAGGAATGGAAAAATTTATCGCTGGAGAAACAGATATCACGAATGCTTCTCGACCAATGAAAAAAGAAGAAGCTGCTTTGCTTGCGGACGCAGGCATTGAGTACACTGAATTTCAAATAGCTCTTGACGGATTATCAGTCGTTGTTAATCCGGAAAATGATTGGGTAGATTATTTAACTCTTGACGAACTAAAATCCATTTGGTTAGAAGAAAGTGACGTCGAAACATGGGCAGATGTAAGAGAAGGCTGGCCAGATGAAAAAATTCTATTGTTTAGCCCAGGGGCAGATTCCGGGACATACGATTATTTCGATGAAATCATCTTAGACGGAGAGCAAATTAATAAAGAAGCGTCTTTATCAGAAGACGATAACGTGCTGGTTCAAGGTACTAAAGGATCTGAAAATGCATTATCTTACTTTGGATATGCATATTATGTAGAAAATAAAGATACCGTTAAAATTGTTCCCATCGAAAATAATAATGGGGAAGTCATAACACCGTCAGATGAGACCGTTCAAGACGGCACTTACGAGCCTCTATCTAGACCGTTATTCTTCTACGTAAATAATGAATCTATTGTAGAAAATGATACGGCTTATGAATTTGCTAAGTATACATTGGAAATGGCCGGAGAAATGGCTACTGAAGTTGGATACGTAGCGCTTGATGATTCCATTTATACAGAGGGTCTAGAAACGCTTGAAAGCTTAAGATAAATTTTTATAACTTTCAGAAAAAATCAGTGATTACTATTAAAAACTTGTAAGAAATAGTTATAACAAAGATTAATATCCAGCAAAATATCCATCGCGGACTCACTCGATGGACATTTTGCCTATGTTTAAGGAGTGTTACATCATGCAATCAACTATACGTGAAAGGATTAAACAAAATAGAGCTAAACAATCCTCTCATAATAAAATCGAGAAATTAATGCCTAACTTATTTTTACTCATGGCTTCTCTCTCCATTCTTGTAACGGTAGGAATCATTTTCACTTTATTCAGAGAAACCTTTTTGTTTTTTACGCAGGTTTCTTTTATTGATTTCATAACCGGCACAGAATGGTACCCATTTTTCGGAAATGATCCCAGTTATGGTATTTGGCCATTAATTTCTGGCACATTCACCATTGCTGTAATTGCGATGATAGTTGCTATCCCAATTGGTTTAGCTGCAGCCGTTTATTTGAGTGAATACGCCAGTGATCAAAGACGTAAAGTATTGAAACCTATCTTGGAAGTATTAGCCGGTGTTCCGACAGTTGTCTATGGGTTGTTTGCTTTAACGTTTGTTACGCCTTTATTACGAACGTTTGTCACAGATTTACCTATTTTTAATGCCTTAAGCCCGGGTATAGTTGTAGGAATTATGATTATTCCCCAGATCACTTCGTTATCTCAAGAAGCGATGAATGCTGTTCCCCAATCCATGCGAGATGGCGCATTGGCCTTAGGTGCAACACGTTTAGAAGTTGCTTTGAAAATTGTTATTCCCGGCTCACTTAGTGGGATTGTTTCTTCGCTTGTTTTAGGCCTATCACGTGCAATCGGTGAAACAATGATTGTCGCCACTGCAGCAGGATCCACACCAAACTTAGGTTTTACTCCCACTGAATCAATTCAGACAATGACTGCTTATATAGTTCAAGTCAGCATGGGGGATGCAACGTTTGGGTCGACTATTTATTATAGTATCTATGCGGTAGGGATGACTCTGTTCCTCTTTACTTTAGTCATGAATGTCTTTGCCAATCATATTTCCCGTCGATATAGGGAGGTTTATTAATGAAAAACAAAATTGTTGTACCTGATGAAAAACAAATATCTAAAAGAATTACAAAAAATAAACTGGCCAAAGGAATTTTCTTTACAGCTACTCTTTTTGGGATGATTGTACTAGCTACTCTAATTATACGAATTGTTACGCAAGGGATTGGCTATTTAAATACTGATTTCTTCACTAATTATGCATCAAGAAGACCTGAAGATGCGGGAATTAAAGCTGCAATCCTCGGAACTATTTGGGTTATGTCTATCACGATACCAGTTTCTCTAATATTAGGTGTGGGTACATCCATTTATTTAGAAGAATACGCACCGAAAAATAAATTTACCCGTTTTATCGAACTGAATATAGCAAACTTAGCAGGAGTGCCTTCCGTTGTATTTGGTTTACTTGGTCTGACAGTATTTGTTCGAATATTAGGAATGGGTAGAAGTATTTTAGCTGGAGGATTAACCATGTCTCTGCTTATTTTACCGGTCATAGTCGTCGCTTCAAAAGAGGCCATACGATCTATTCCACAAGAACAGTATGAGGCCGCTTATGCAATGGGTGCAACCAAATGGCAGATTATTCGAACCGTTGTCCTTCCAGCAGCCACACCCGGAATATTAACTGGAGCGATTCTATCCTTATCTAGAGGTGTCGGTGAAACAGCATCTCTGTTGATGATTGGCGCAATGACGTTTATTGCCTATACCCCAACTTCCGTATTAGATGGCTTTACTGTGTTACCTATTCAAATTTTCAGCTGGGCAAGCAGACCCCAAGCAGAGTTTCAAGCAGTAGCCGCAGCCGGAAGCATAGTCTTACTCATTATTTTAATTGCGATGAATTCGCTGGCTATTGCTATTCGTAATAAATACTCAAAACGTTATTAATGTAGGAGGTAAATAATGAATAAAGAAGAAACTATTCAGTCTGTCTATTCCGTCAAAAATTTCAACTTATGGTACGGTGATACACAGGCACTAAAAGATATCTCAATTGATATACCTGAAAAACAGGTTGTTGCAATAATTGGACCCTCTGGATGTGGTAAATCAACATTTATTAAAACATTAAACCGAATGGTGGAGCTCGTTCCTTCTGTAAAAATGAAAGGCTCCATCCACTATAACAATGAGGACATTTTTAAATCTGACGCTAAAGTAGAAGCTTTACGTACAGAGGTTGGGATGGTTTTTCAAAAACCCAATCCTTTCCCGAAATCCATCTATGACAATGTCGCTTATGGACCCCGTATTCATGGGATTAAAGATAAAAAGACGCTAGATGAGGTTGTTGAAAGAGGCTTGAAAGGTGCTGCGTTATGGAATGAAGTAAAAGACAGATTAAGTGAAAATGCCTTTAGTCTTTCTGGAGGTCAGCAGCAACGTCTTTGCATCGCTCGAGCTTTAGCTGTAGAACCAGAAGTCATACTGATGGATGAACCAACCTCAGCGCTCGATCCGTTATCCACTGCCAAAATAGAAGACTTGATTCATGAACTCAAGAAAAATTACAGCATTATCATTGTCACACATAACATGCAACAAGCTGCTCGAATATCGGATAAAACAGCTTTCTTTTTAAATGGAGAAATCATTGAATTTGATTCAACAGAAAAAATGTATTCCAATCCTAAGGACATACGAACAGATGATTATATTTCAGGTAAGTTCGGTTAAACAGCAAATGTCAGTAGAATCAAATAAACGCATAACAGTTCAAAAAAATAAGAGGTGGTCTATTTCATGAGAAAAGTATTCGAAGAAGAACTAAACAGTCTGCATTCACAGTTTTACCAGATGGGATTAATGGTATCTGAATCAATCTATCTATCTGTTAAGGGATTTGTTGCCCATGACAAAGCCATAGCTGAAAAAGTCGTGAATAACGATCACCTAATCAATGAACAACAAGTAAAAATCGAAACCAAATCTATTGAGCTCATTGCCTTGCAACAGCCCGTAACCAGTGATTTACGTCGTATCATTACCATCATGAAGGCTTGTGCCGATTTAGAACGTATGGGAGACCATGCGGTTAACATTGCCAAAGCAACGATTCGTGTTAAAGGGAATAAAAAGAATTTGGATATTGAAAATGACTTGGCGGTAATGGCTGAAAAAGTTAAGAAATTAGTTGAACGTTCTTTAACTGCTTTCATCGAAGCAGATGTAACAGAAGCTAAAAAAATTGCTCTAAAAGACGACAAAATCGATCAGCTTGCTTTCGAATTACAAAAAAGAACATTGAATGAAATGAAGAAAGATTCTGAGTTAATATTTGGTGCAGCTAATTACATTTTTGTAGCCGGAAATCTGGAACGTATCAGCGATTACGTGACAAATTTATGCGAATGGATTGTTTATCTTGAATCAGGTAAAATCACTGAATTAAATACACATAATACACTCGATAATAACGTTTTCTAACTATGTTCAGATTTGACCTCCTCTGAATTTTGACTTCCTCAGAGTGGGTTCTTTTTTTTATACCTCTTTAATACGTGCTTATGTAATATGCCGAATGAAATCGTTTGTCTTTTTGTCGTAATAGCGGTATAAGTTAGTCTGCTAATTTTAATATAAATTTACCCGTTTATTTTGCTTAGCCTACTCGTTCAAAAGCTTTTTTATAATATTCGAAATCGTAAACTTTGTCGATTAGTGGTCTGATAGTATGTTTTTAAGAATACGCTATTATTTCTTCTGATTCTGCTTGACTCCCCATGGTAATGCTTTTTAATGTGTGCTGCCGATAAAAGAAGTTACGTAAATTAAATTCTACTTTATCACCAGTAGATGAACCAAATAAAACGATTGCTCCACCAAGTCTTAATGTGCTTAATGAATTGTTTAATGTTGCTGCGCCTGCAGAATCAATAGCAAATCGACTTTTTCACCAAATGCTTCCTTCCAGTCTTCACCCATAACATCTGTTTTATCTGCGCCAGATGATTTAGCTTCATTTAGTTACATTAGTGCTGTCTGAAATATTAATTGTTTCACGAATTTGTTTAAATTATTCGAAAAGAAAAAAATCTTTTATACTGAACTCAGATGACTCATCCAAGACCAATAAAAAAGACATAATACATGGATATGTATAAAACAAATTCTATTTTTAATAAATGGTTTTCTTCCATTCCTTGTTTTTTTTATAATGCTGTTAAAGTTGAGAGATGATAGAGACCAGATGAAATTACTAACAGATAGATACAAAGACCGATACTTAATACATAAAGTAGTAACGTTAAGAAAAGCAATCTGTAAAAAGATGTATTTGATTAAAAGAGAATGAATGAAGGAAGACGTTATATAAATGAAACAATGAAAATATCGATACTTGATAATATTCGAAAGCATTTACGAAAAGAAGATAAAGAACTATTCTCAAATTTAGAAGGATTAATAGAAAATAATCATTCAAAAGCAAGGGTAGATCTGGGAGATTTATCTTTTAATAATCATTTTTCAAGAATAAATCATATTAAACAAGCTAGTTCTCTTTATCGACTCACTATTAAGTACGGCAACACAGAAGCGGTGAGTCAATTTGGGATGATGTGTTTTGACGCTGAAGAATATAAGATGGCATAGGAAATGATTCACCTAGTAATTAAAAAAGAAAATGATTTAATAGCACGAACTAATTTAGGGAAGTTCTATTATAAAGGACTAGGTGTAAAACAGAATTATGCTAAAGTATTTTGTCTATTTCAGAAAGTAGCAGAACTTGAAGGAAATGAAGCAATTTTTTGGTTAGAAAGATTTTATTACCAAGGATTAGGAGTAGAAAAAATCGGATCAAAGAAATTAAATGGTATAAAAAAGCGGTTAATCAGTACGAAGAAGAGGCATTAACAGGAAGTATTGATGCAATAAATTAAATCGTAATGATTTATCATAAGCATTTGAAAGAGTCCAAGGTAGTAATAAATTGGTACATTAAGACAAAAGGCCTGCGAGATGAACAGGCCATGTATTTCGTAGCAGAAATAGATGATGAGCGCTTGAACAATATAAATGGAGCCATTGAATGGTATAGAAAGTCAGCAGAACTAAGTAAGAGTGATGTTGTTTTAAGATGTGTACTAATTTATGATGAAAATAAAAGAGAGGACATAAATAACATTAAGTGGTTTGAAAAAGCCTATAAATTAGGATCTGTGTAAGTTTTAGAATGCTTAGGTGAGGCCTATAAAAATCAATCAGATTTTGACAAAGCAAAAGAGTCTTATGAAGAGTTGATACAGTTAGAAGGTCATGAAGAAGAGGGTTTTCTTGCATTAGGTAAATTACATGAAGAGATGGCCAAATACAATGAATCGAAAAAATACTAAGATAAGTTAGTTGAATTAGGAAATAAAGAAGGGGTATTAGCGATTGCAGATATGTACGCAAATGGAAAAGGCATAAAGTTAGATAATAGATAAGCTATCAAGTGCTATGAAAAGGCTATTGAAGCAGGAAATTATACAATAGCACAATCTAGAATGATAAACTTAAAAATTATTGATATTGTTACCAATAACGAAGGAATAGTACAAACAAATCTATATAAAAGATTTTTACCAGAAGAATAAGAAGAAATAAAAAGTGCTTTACGAGAGCTTGATAGAAAAACAGACTAACTACAATAAAATCAGGTAGTACGTATAAGTTATCTCTATAACATTTAGCGAAAATAATTAGACAAGCTAGACAACTTATTAGCTTGTCAGGAATGCTATGCTAACTAAAGCTTTTCAGCAATTTAGAGTCTAACTTAAAACTAAACAAAAAAGGGCTGACTTCTGAATGAAAGATTCCTTCATTTAAAGGTCAGCCCTAGACAGTTATTTAATCTCTGCAGTATACTTCCATGTTTTTCCATCGTCATCAGACTGGTAGAGGACTTGACTTCCACCATGGTAATCGCTATTCTCACCTTGCCCTATTTGCAGAAAGAGTGACTCATTTTCTCTGTACGGAACTCCTGGGAAATCAAAAGGATTGGCTTCTTTAGTATCGGCTAAAGGAATTTCGACAGCTGGGAAAGTTAATTTCTTAAATGTTCGACCCCCATCCGCTGTTCGATACAGTTCTGCATAATCAGATCCACTATGAGATAGTCCAATAAAGCCAAGATTTTTAGTGATAAACGTTATTCCTGAACTGATTCCTATTTCACCTAAAAAAGGATCAGGATTAATTGTTGCCCAAGTCTCTCCTCCATCAGTAGTCTGATCCAATACATAAAAACGAGAACCTAGAGCAGCATCGGCTACCTTTAATTGGTAACCGACTCTTTCAGTTAAAAAGACTGTTTCATCTTCATTGGTTTCATGAGTATCTATCGCTACTTTTTCTTGTAGAGAAGAGCGTATTAAGGAGTAATCAATGAAGCGTATGGGTGTTATACTAGGTTCATTAGGCGTATAAACAGAAATAGTATAACCAGTTATTTCTTCTTCAGTTGATTTTATCGGAAAAGTCATTCCGCTTTTATCAAAATAACGAATACTGCTATCATTGTATCCCCAGTTACGGTAACCCGTATAGTAGATGCCAAGTGTCTCTTCATCCCAATCCTTAACGGTTTCTTTGATAGGCAGATGTTTTATACCGTCTATTAGTGGCTGAAGTCTAGCTGTTTCATTAAAAGTTGAATGAGTAAATCCGTTTAAAACCACGTTTATCTTCTTGCTTTTTGAACGGTCATAATCGATTAAAAAAGTTTTCTTTTCACTCTTATCATTTAAACCATATAAGAAGCTATAGAAAGAAGTGATTTCTCCCTTTTTATTGAAGGTCAATTCGAAGTGATTATCGATATACAGTTCTTTAGGCAAATCAATTTTAGATTCTAGGTCTTCAAATAAGCCATCTAAGTCCTCTTGATACAAATTATCATGCTTGAAAGGAACCGTTCGTTTATTAACTAACTCATCAATGACGAAAGCCAATCGTCCATTTAAATGAGTCCCACTCTCGTAGATACTTTTACCTGTTGCAAGTGTAATCAAGACAAGAGAAGTCACACTTAAAAGAAAGATAAACTGACTAAATCGGTTTAGATGATAGGAAGGTTTCTTTTCTTTAGTATTCTTTTCGTAACGGTTTATCATATACCAGTAAAGGCAGCCAATAAACCAAAGAAGTAAGCTAAGAAAAATAATTAAGATAATGGGGACTCTCAGTCTAATACCGCCGTACTTAGCAAATAAGGATAAGTAGTAGCATCCGATTCCATAGACAATAACGACAAGAGGATTAAAAACGAGTGCACGCCATTTGTAATTCTTATTAATCAAACTAGTTCAACTCCATTTGCTGTAAAATGTATTAAAACAACAGAATAAGTCTATCACGTCTAGTCTTTTTTACCAATGGTTGTTAAGTATTCTTAAGAAAAAGAAAGGATTTGTCTCATAAAAAAAGAACTAGAATCAATATACATTCTCTCTTAGTTATTGGTATAATAGAATCAATAGACAAGTTAGTTGACACCGCTTCCTTTAACGAAACTAGTGAAAATATATCACGATTTTATAATGCGTTTAATAAACTTCAAGAAGTGGTTGTTAAAAAGATAAATAAGTCAGCAGAGACCGATTTTGGTTCGTTATGAGGAATAGCTCGATTCCAAAAAGATAAAGTAATTCTTAGTTATATGGACAGCTTAGACTTTTTTCGTGAATTTAGAAACTTATTGATTCATAAAACAGTTAGCGGAGAAGAAGCAATAGCAACGCCTAGTAGTTTATTAATAGAAGAAATTGAGATGATTACTGAAAAAATTAAACATCCCAAAAAAGTAAAAGACTTGTTTTTAAGCGAGGTTGTAACATTTGACCAAGGCGATAAACTAAGTTTAGTTCTAAAAAAAGTAAAAGAAAAAAGTTATTCTCAGTTTCCCGTATTTAATGACAACAAACTTGTCGGTATTGTATCTGAAAATGGGATTACAAATTTTTAGCAAACGCTATTTCTGAAGATTTGATTTCAATTAAAGATAGTACGATTGAGGAAGTATTGGGTGCACATGAAGAAAAACGATTATACGAAGTAGTCAATGAAAGTAAATCAATCTTTGATGTTGAAGCTATCTTTAATAAAAGAATAAAAGAAGGTAAAACAGCTTATGTCTTACTTATTTCAAAAAATGAACACATCAAGTCACCCACTAATATTGTCGGAATAATGACGCCTTGGGATATTCCAGAAATAGTGAAAAATAAATAAGGATGTTACCTTTAAAGAAAGAGGAAGAAAAAAAATGACACTACAAAATAAAATCCAAAATGAAATGACTGCATTCAAAAACGAACTGTTAAAAAAAGACAAACAAATGATTTATGACCAAGCGTTTAAGATAACGACTTATGAAAATGCAGAAGTTTTTTTTATGCATGATCTTGATTTTTTAACAAAGAAAGAATTAGACCATTTAAACGATACAGACGAGATTCTTTTCCAATTTCACAATTATTTTTCTGAATTAGAAAGCGGAGAAATTGATGAAGAAATGATAAAAGAATTTTTAAACTACATTAGTTAAAATAATCGTGGTTTCTCTAACAGAATAGAAACGAGCTAGGTTACAAAAAGGAGAGTCCTATTTTATGGTAGAGAAGTATCCTATGACAGCAGTAGGTAAAAAAGAGCTAGAAGAAAAGTTAATATATTTAAAAGTGGAAAAACAAAAAGAACTAACTAATGAAATCAAATAGCTACGTAGTTTTTGTCATTCTTCAGAAGTTGCAACCTTTGATGATGTGTTTAAGAAACGATCTTTATTACAAAATTAAATAACATTAATTGAAAATACGCTTAATCATTCAGAACTAATTGATCCTAAGAATGAAAAATTTCCAATAGTAAGAATCGGAAGTACCGTAACCTTTATAGAGTTACCTGGTGGAGAAGAAGAAAACTATACCATTGTTGGTGCGCTAGAAGTTAATCCCATAGAGTATAAAATTTCAATAGAGTCACCTATCTGAAAAAGTTTATTAGGAAGTAAAGTAAACGATGAAGTATCCATAGACATTCCTTCTGGGGAGATTAAAGTGAAAGTTGTTGGTATTCGGTAAGATATTAAAGACTTCTTTATTTTTTGATACACTAACATTCTAGATAAAAGAAAATCATATTTTATTAAGATGGAGATAAAAGATTATGGAAAAAGATGAACTTTATAATCAAGTTGAAGTGTTTTTGAAAGATATTATGTTACTACACGATCTCCCCAAAAAACATAGCAAACTATTATTTGAATTATGGATAAAGGATCAGAATGATAGAAAACTAGTCTTAAATTCTTATGTGAAGAATAAACTAGCAAACAAATTGAGAATAAGTGTAGGAACTTTGAATAATATATTAACAAAAATGATAGAGGAAAAGCTTATCTTTAAGATAAATAATGGTACTTATCAAGTAAGTTCATTATTAGATGAGATTAATACAATAGTTAGTAAGGGATATGTAGAGATTAAAATCAAATATCAAATTGGTAAAAAGAAATTTATAATTGATGAAGTGGGATGATATTTCTAACTAAAACTAATTATGTGTTATTTCCTGTTCTTTTTATTATTAATTGCACAATAAACTTTACCCAAAAACAACAGATATCATATGTTTATTTGATTGAGCACCTAATGTTTATGAGTTTCGATTAATATATTTAAGATCATTGAGTAAATAGTTTAACTTCAAAAAATATAAGTCCGTAAAATAATATAGCGAACGTTCTTTTAGGTCGAATTATTATTTAAGTCTTTTTTACATTCAAAACTCAACACTTCTGGTTATAGTGACCGGAAAATGGCCAAGTGGCAAGGGTTAATATTGTCCGAACATAATGAATTGACAGCCGAAAAAAGCAAAAGCTCTAAAAAAATAAATTTTAAAAAAGATAAACAAGAAGAACAAGTATATGAGTCAATCGATCATTCTTATAGTCAAAAAAAGTAGTTATCGTTCAAGGAGACTGTTTATTTAATGGGAAATATAAAGATGATATTGTAGGAGTTTTCTGTGGTTTTTTTCATGAAAATATCTATTTCCAAAAAGAAAATAGTGAAGTAGTTGTTTGTAATATAAGTTTGATTCGTCATATTGAAGAAGAAAGAACAATAAAATGGACTAAAAAATAATATATTCATAACGAAAAGGGGGGTGTTTATCAGAATGATAAAAAAACTAGAGATTAAAAATAAATAAGTTTTATATTTCTTAATGATCTTCTCAACTTTTTAAAATGATTAGTCAACACAAGAGCTATGCTTACAATTATAGTGGTTTTCTTATTAACTATACCAATAGCTCTTGTTGGTTATGTTTGTTATAAACTATTAATTGCTTAACCCTTCAGTGAAAAAATTGGATTACAAGCTAATTCGGTTCCGATTGGTCTGTGCTATTGAATCAAGTAACCGGTCTAACTTTAAATACCCTAGCGTTGGTTGCTGTTTTTATGAATGTTGTATACGATGGAAATGTCGATGCTATGAGTATAGCTATTTTATACTTAGTAGCTTATTATAATATTAACTGATTTTTTGCTGGATTTTTTTGTAGTCACTGAAAGAAAAAAATATCTTAATAATGTTATACCCAAAAATTGAATAAAAGTGAACGTGATTATCATCGCTATTATTTTTCAGGTCATCATAGCGAATATATCTCTTTTCAAATTTAATATCAGAGTGAAAATGCTAGATATTGATACTAAAGAAACCTCGAAAAATATTTTGTAACAATATCAGTAGTTACCGATGTACTTGATTCGATAGTAGTTTACAAAGTGACAAGGAAAATTTTGTACGTTTCTCCAAATGAGATTTCCGCTATTTTTTTAATATTTATTATTTCTGATTAGACATTTATAGACCCGATATATTTGTGAGAATTATTAGATACATCTTAATTGATAATGCGTTAGATAACTAAAAAATATTTAGGGTTTCCATTGTATCTTGTTTTTTAATATCAATAATTAGTTACTTATGGCTTGCTAATTTTAGATTATTTAAATAGTTGGCAAGGCTTGATTATTCAAATAACTACGATCTATGTCTATACAGGAATTTAACATTCGTTTTTTGTTGAAAATTAAATAATTCTTATTAAAAGAAAAGAAAATGAAATGAAACCAATAAAATAATATGGTACAAATATATAGAAAGAGTTAGGCCTGTATTGGTTTAATCCTTTCTATTTGTTATATTGATTGCATATAACGAATAAAAAATTATCAAAATGAGAACGAATAACAAGAAAATACATAAAGATTGTTAATCAAATTTTAGAAAAAGTTACTTATGAGAAATATAAAAATTAAGTTCGCTTACATATAATAAACGGTCTAATAATAAAGTATATTATCAAAAAAATACTTTACGAGAGGCCTTTGATGTAATTTTTGATAAAGTTGTTCCTTACCTAGTCTGAGGTAGCCAATATTTATACTGGTAAATTAATTTTTCTTGATATGATTATAATTAATTTCATTAGAGTATTTAACGAAAATTTTAAGATAGAATACTTATTCTGAGATTATTAACTTACAATGATCAGAAACAAATGTAACAAGAAATCTTGGGCTTCAATGTGAGATTGAAACTTCTTTTTATTTTGTCAATCGTATTTGCTATGTTGAAGGAAAACTATTTACTATTAAAAATAGATATCTCAATAAAAATATTTTTCATTTTCTGGGAAAAGATATCGCTGAAGTATTTGCTTATAATTACATTGCAAGTTATTTAACTATTAACCATTAGCCTTTCTAATAAAGTGTTGGCAATTCATGAAGTGCTGAAATTAACTTCCGTTACGCAACGGAAGTTAATCATATAGACAATGAAAGCGCTATAACGTAAACTTAAGTTAGTTAAAAATAAGGAGGAGATAAAGATGAAAAAAGCTTTAATTATTTGTGCAGGTGGGATGTCTTCATCAATGATTGCAAAAAAGACAACTGACTTATTGCAATCGAAAGGAAAGGAGATAGAATTAGATGCAACGAGTGCAGCTCAAGGTTCGAAAATAATTGAAAAAGATCAATTTGACTTGTATCTTGTTAGCCCACAAACCAAAATGTATTTTAATAATTTAAAAAAAGCAGCAGATAAAGTTGGTAAACCAATTATAAATATTCCCCCTCAAGCTTATATTCCAATTCCTATGAGTACTGAGAAAATGGCTAAATTGGTAGAAGATAATATTTAAAAAGGATTTGATTAATCTGTTGAATAAAAAAGAGATACAGATCTTAGAAATATTGTTTCATAATTCAACAAAATATACAACTAGTCAAGAAATAGCCTCTCTTATAGGAGTATCCGATAAGACTAGTCGAAAGTATATGAAGCAGCTCGATGAATCGATTTATGACAAATCAGCTCAGATTAAATCTACAAGAGGCCATGGATATCGATTAATTGTTCATGATGATATAGTATTTAAGAATTTTTATAGAGATAATATGAATATTGATCAGACAATACGGGATCTCAGTTATATTGAAGAGCCTAACGATCGTCAGTTTTTTTTATTACAACGTCTTTTTTTCGAAAATGATTTAATTTATGTGGAGGATTGTCTCAGTGAACTATTTATCTCAAATTCTACACTAATAAATGATATTACGGAAATGAATTTGACATTAAAACCATTTGACTTATGTTTAAAAACAAGCAAACAAAAAGGTTTACGTATCATAGGAGATGAACGAAGTAAGAGACATTTTATCATAAGTTACTTCTTGTTGGATCGATACCAAAATAATATGAAGTCATTTGAACAGATTTCATTAATTCTAAACAACATTAGTTTAGAAGAAATTCTAATAATTGTTTTAGATGAGTATAGAAACCAGAATTTAAAATTAAATGATACCACCATTTTCAACATAACTCTCCATATTGCTTTAGCAATAATGCGAGTTGAAGAAGGTTATCAGGTTAGCTCAAACATGAATAGTAATGAGTTAAATAGTGCCGAAGAAGTTCAAACTGCTAAAAACATTATTAATCGTTTAGAACAAATCACTGGTATATTATTACCAGATGCAGAAATTTATAACATTGCTTTGCACTTAAAAAGTAGGCAATCAAATAAAGTTTTGCTCGATTCACAGAATATTAATGAATCAGAGTTACATGATCAAATAATTGAAGGACTAAAAAAGCTCGAAAGACAAACGTCGTATCATTATTCTGAAGATTCAATTTTGATCAATGGATTAATAGCACATTTTATTCCATTGATTATCAGAATAAACAGTGGGAGCAAAATACTGAACCCATTACTAAAAGAAATAAAAAATAACTATAAATCTTTGTTTGAGCAAACAAGAGATGCCTTTTCTAACATAAAAGTAATGGAGAATAAAAATATTTCTGACGATGAATGGGCTTATATAGCTCTATACGTTATCGCCTCAAATGAGAGACAAATGAGTGTAAGTAAATCTCAGATACTTGTTATCTGTGCAACTGGCTTAGGTAGCTCTCAAATTATAAGATTGCGTTTAGAAAATGAATTAGGATCTAAAATTATCATTAAAGATATTATCAGCTATTATGAAATTACACAAGAAAGATTAAAAAATATTGACTTAATTGTTTCTTCAATTGATTTATCCAATATTGTATTCAGTATTCCAATTGTTAATGTCAGTGTTTTACTTAATGAAGAGGACATTAAAGCCATTAATAATGTCATTTCATCAAATGTCTCTATAGATAGAGACAAAAGCATGAAGTTTTTCGAAAAATCAATAGATATTAAAGAAATCACTGATGAATACTTTGATTCCTCTTTGTTTGTTTTCTCAAATGAGATAACAAACAGAGAAGAAGCTATTGACGTTTTGATAAATAAAAGTGTCGAGCAAGACAACAGTATTGATAAAATTTTTTTAAAAAATCAATTAAAATTAAGAGAAAAGTTTAGCTCTGTTGTTTTTTCAAAAGATATAGCTGTACCTCATCCTATGGAAGGAGCATCTAATAAATCTAAAGTAGCTGTTTTAATTACACCTAATGGGATTAATTGGGATTTAAATAATAAAAATATTAGAATGACTTTGTTGCTGTTGCCAGACCGTTTTGGAAATCAACAGATAGAATTGGTTAGTAAAGCCATCTTACCAATATTAGAATGCCAGACCTCCATAGATGCACTAGTAAGTACCAGGAATTATAAAGATTTTAAGAAGAAATTAATTCAAATATTAAAGTAAATAAAAGGAGTGAAATGAGAATATGGAATCTGAAGAAATTCAAAAAATAGCCTTTACGATTATCTTGCACAGCGGGGATGCAAGGAATACTGTACACGAGTCATTCAAGGACATGAGAGAATCAAATTACAATAAAGCACGTGAAAAGTTAGAGAGCTCTAATGAAAGTTTAGTCGAAGCACACAAGGTTCAAACAGACTTATTAAAAAAATATGCAAATGGCGTAAATATCAATATGGAAATTATTATGGTTCATGCTCAAGATCATTTAATGACAACAATGACTCTTCGTGAGGTTGCCTTAGAGATGTTAGCTCTTTATGAAAAGGTTGGGGAATATAATGGAAAATAGTGCAGAAAGCTATAAAAAAAAAGTTTCATTAAAAAATATGGAATATACCAGATTTATAGGAATACGTTACGCACTAGCTTTATTGTTCTTTGCAAATTTAAATTGGTTCGTATCATTAATTGTCTCTAAATCCCCCCTTTTATTTATTCCATTACTTCTATTGATGTATATAACCTTACCGATTTACGAACAGATAAGATTATATGGCAACAAAGAAACTTCTTTAAAACATATAAAAAAATATTTTACTATTCAATTAATCGTCAATATTTTACTCTTAGCTTTATCCTTATTCTCCTCATTTTATAGAATGGCTTTTCCTTTCATGGCAACTAGTCTCCAAGGATTTATAGGGATAGTTTTTGTTTTAATTTTAGGCACTCTTATCGTGGCCACTTCTCTAAGAAAACTTGTCAAGATTCATAACAAAAAAGACCGATTATATAAAGAAGTTTTAAAATACAAAAAAGCTTTGAAAGTGAGTGAATGAGATGGAAGAAGAAAACAAATTATTTAAACTACTTGAAAAAAGCTTAATGGGTCCATTAAGTAAGATTGCTCAGCTTAAGATTGTTCGTGGAATCATGGGTGCTGGGATAGCAACTATTCCTTTTACTATTGTAGGCTCTATGTTTTTAGTGCTAAATGTTTTACCAGAAACGATACCAATTTTGAAAGGATTCTTTGATGCAACATTCTTTAAATTTAGCGACTTATATATGCTAGCTAATGCTGCTACTATGGGAATTCTTGCTCTGTACTTCAATATTAGTTTAGGATATGAGTATGCACAAATTATTGCTGAAGAAGAAGAACTAGAGATGAGCGGTCTAAACGGTGCGTTACTATCTGTGTTTGCATTCTTTATTTCTGTTCCACAACTTGCTTTTGAAAACGGTTCCGTTTCTCGAATAACAGAGGTGACTGAAGAAGTTTCCATTATTAATGGTTGGCAAATTGGTGGAGATGGTGTTCAACGTTTAGGAACTGTTGGGATATTTACTGGTATTATTATGGCAGTTTTAGCAGTTAATTTGTATAAGTTATGTGTGAAGAAAAAATGGATTATTAAGTTACCCGAAGAAGTCCCTACAGGGGTATCACGAGCCTTTACTGCTCTGATTCCAGCTTTCATGGTAGCTTTTGTCGTTTTACTAATCAATGGAATATTAGTCGTACTGAATACGGATATATTCAAATTGATCGAGATTCCTTTTGGATTTGTAACGCAATTAACGAACAGCTGGCTTGGAATTATGGTTATTTACTTTATTGTCCACGCATTGTGGTTAGTTGGTATACATGGAGCAAACATCATTTTCTCTTTGCTAACCCCAATAACGTTATCCAACCTTGCAGCAAATGCAGCTGGCGCTAATATTCCTTTAGCAGGTGAGTTTAATAACGCTTTTGTAACGGTAGGTGGATCAGGAGCGACTTTGCTTTTGACATTCTTTATTGCTTACAAAGCACATTCAGAACAACTCAAAGCTATTGGTAAAGCATCTATGATACCAGCGATTTTCAATATTAATGAACCATTAATATTCGGTTTACCACTTATTTATAATCCGTTTTTAGCTATACCTTTCTTTTTGGCACCGATGGTAAGTGCTTCTATTGGATATTTTGCAATTAAACTTGAATTGATAAAGCCTATTATAGCCTTATTACCGTGGCCATCTCCGGTTGGTATTGGAGCATTCATTGGTACTGGCGGAGACTGGAGAGCAATTATTGTCGCATTTATTTGTGCAATTACGGCTTTTATTATCTACTATCCTTTTATAAAGGCGTACGATAAAAAATTAGTTTTAGAAGAACAAAAAAAGAAAAAGTCAGTTTCTGAAAACTTATAATATTGGAGGAGATAAGAATGGGATTTAAACAAGGATTTTTATGGGGTGGAGCTACGGCTGCCAACCAAGTTGAAGGTGGATATGATGAAGATGGGCGTGGTTTAGCAAACGTAGACGTGGTCCCTGTAGGTGAGGATCGCTTTTCAATCATAACGGGACAAGTAAAGCACTTGGATTTTGATAACCAACATTTTTATCCGGCTAAGGAAGCAATTGACATGTACCATCGTTATAAAGAAGATATTGCATTATTTGCTGAAATGGGATTCAGTACCTATCGTTTGAGTATTTCTTGGTCAAGAATTTTTCCTAAAGGTGACGAAAAAGAACCAAATGAGGAAGGTTTAGTTTTTTATGAGAACCTATTTAAAGAGTGCCAAAAGTATAATATTGAACCGCTAGTTACAATCACTCATTTTGATATTCCGATGCATCTGATTAAGGAATATGGCGGTTGGAGAAACCGAAAAGTTGTCGATTTCTACGAAAAATTATGCCGTGTCTTGTTTAATCGTTATAAGGGTTTAGTAAAATACTGGTTAACGTTCAATGAGATAAATCTGTTACTTCATGCGCCTTTTATGGGAGCTGGAATTGTTTTTGAGAAAGGTGAAAATCAAAAAGAAGTGAAGTATATAGCTGCACATCATGAATTAATTGCTAGCGCTCTTGCTACAAAAATTGCTCACGAGGTCGATCCTGAAAACCAAGTTGGCTGTATGCTAGCTGGTGGGAAATTTTATCCCATGACACCTAATCCATTGGATGTCTTTGCTGCCCAAAAAGCAGATCGTGAAAATTACTTCTTTATTGATGTACAGTCTCAAGGAGAATATCCACCATATGCTTTAAAAGAATTGGAGCGAGAAGGTATTGAAGTTCCTTTTAAAAAAGGAGATAAAGAACTTTTAAAAGATAATACAGTTGACTTCATATCATTCTCGTATTATTCAACACGTGTTGCTTCAGCTAATACTGAAGACATGGATCAAGGCGAAGCCAATTTACTGTCTACTGTAGATAACCCATATCTAGAGAGTACGGAATGGGGCTGGCAAGTTGATCCTCTTGGGTTTAGAATTACAATGAATGATATTTACGATCGTTATCGTAAACCTTTGTTTGTCGTTGAAAATGGTCTTGGTGCTATTGATACTCCTGATGAAGATGGTTACGTAGAAGACGACTACCGCATAAAATATTTAGCTGACCATATTCAATCAATGAAAGATGCGGTAGAACTAGATGGTATAGAATTATTGGGATATACGACTTGGGGACCTATCGATCTTGTATCTGCAGGCACAGGTGAGATGAGTAAACGTTATGGTTTCATTTACGTAGATCGTGACGATTATGGAAATGGTACGCTCAAACGTACAAAGAAAAAATCTTTTAATTGGTATAAAAAGGTAATCGAAACAAATGGAGAAGACTTAACGAATAAATAAGCAAAAGAGGTTAGGATAAAAAATCCTGACCTCTTTTACTATAGTTGAAAATTATTTCAACTATAGTCTGATTTAAGTATACCCATAATAGACAATGACGATTATTGATTTCACTATATTTGTAGTGTGGATTATAAGTGTCTATTAAATGGTTTAGGAATAGGGGATAATACGAAGGATAGCTAGGTATATCAACAACGGAGCAAAGTTAAAAAATAATGATTAGAGTTAAAAGAAACTCTAAAGTTTCTAAGACAACAAGATACATTATTACTAGAGTCACTGGGTCGTTTAGGAAGAAACTATAATTATAGTATACAAATTATTAAAAGAGCTTGATCGAAAATAAATTAGACTAATGGTTTTAAATATTTCAATTCTCAATCAAGAATTAGGAAATTCTAGTTTACAAAAGTTAATTCAGAATGTGATTGTTTAAATGTTTTCTTGGACAGTAATTTAATTCAAAAAAAAAAAAGAGCTAAAATCAGCTCCCTTTTTTTTGAATTAAATATCGAGATGGAAGGATTCTAACCTTCACGTATTAAGCACTACTTAAAATACTAGTTACTATTTAATTCTAAGGTGATTTCATCTCGTTTATACGTTTTTCCCTCGCCAAAGATTAATTTCATAAACATCCCTCCTACTAATCTAACTAACCCTATTATTACCAATAGGTCAATTAACACTTCGAAAGAGCTGAAATTAAAATTAATAGAACTAAAAATCATAGTAATGATACTATAAGTGTGTGCATGTATATCTTATCGTAGTTTGTAACACAGTAAAGCAAAACGCACATATCTTCAGAATTATAAAATTACTTTTAGAATTTTCTCGATAAGCTCATCTTTATTTTTTGAATCAAATAACTCCAATAAGTCTTTATCTGTAATTCCAATAAACTCAATATTATTCTCATTTAAAAGATGTTTCATTACAGTACTATTTCTATCATGAATTAAAGGGGCACTAAATATCCCTACAACACTATAACCTCTTATAATATTATCCTTATAAACTCGAACATGATCAATGACTGAAGGAACTTCGGCTTTTTGTTGAAAACTCTTAGCTTTGATTGTAGTTAATTCTAAAACATAGTGTATTCCATTTATGGTAAATACTATATCAGGCGTACCTATCTTTCCTCCTGGAGCAGCGACAGGAAGACCAAATTTACCTATTCTTCCATTCCAGACTACATCATCTATTAACTCCTCGTTTTTCATAAGGTTCAGAATACTATAAAATAAATATTCATAGTACCCTCCTCGCAATGATTTATCACTAGTTTTATCAACACCAGTACTTTTCAATAAAACGTTTAAATAATTCGAAAATTCTCCACTAAAGTTACTTGCTTCTGAATGACTAATTATTTTTTGTTTTATCAAGTTAAATTGTTGATTGTACGTTAATTTAGGAATTTCTGTTATTTTCATAGAAGAAATTGTTGAGATAGTTATTATTCTATTTGAAAATGTCGGAATAAAATGTATGCTCTCTAAAACAGTTCCGTCTTCTATACTAATAATAGATAGTATGTATTCCTCATTAGGAAACATTGGCAATTCTATTAAACCATTTTCTTCAATTAAATCAATAAATATTATGTGATTTTCTTTTTCTATATTTATTAAAAAACTCTTTTTCAAGCTATTAGTTATTGTAATAGCTATTGGTGGAAATAGTCTACTAGGGTCTCCAATATAATCAATCCACAAATCTACATTTTTACCAAAATCGTAGATTTCTGCGTCCTGATACTTTTTATTTATAACACTCTCTACATAAGTTTGAAATTCTTTTTTTACTTTTATTGCAGGCAACTTATTTTTTCTATTGTTAGGTTTGACTTTAATTCGTTCAATAATACCTGTAGCTTCTAAAATAGATTCGAAATAAGAAGCAGAGGGGGCTTTCACTAAAGTAATATTTCCTATATGTGTTTTTTTATACTCTGTCATTAAATTGGATCTTTTTTCAAGTTCTAAATCTCTAAAATTTTTAATTTCTTGAATTACTAAATCTTTTTCAGACTCTTCCTTTATTCGTAATAAATAATATCCTATTTCTTCTCGATCTAAATAAATTAATTTACTTAGTAGATATAAGGTAATCCTAAAAGGAAACAATAAAATATTCTCACAATCTTTTAATATTATAGGATTAGTAATTATTAGTTTTTCCATTTGTTCAAGAACTACGGATGATTCTGTAATTAAAAAATCACCACCCTGTTTTAAATTAGGAATTTTAACTAAATTATTTCTATGCATATCCAATATTTTTTCTCCGGCTTTGGTAAGATTTATTGTATTAGGAGTAGAACTGGAATTAATATATAAAAGACCAAGATATTGTGGTAAAGCTAAAAGAGTACGGATAGATTGATCAGATATATTTCTACCATTATTAGTAGCCCCTCTATTTTTTAAATTCACTCCAAGATTATTTTGTTTCGAAGCATCCCAGGATTTTCCATTGTAATTTCTATCAACAATACCTTCTATTAAACATATAGTCTGATGTATGCTACTTCTTTTTGGTACTAACCATAATTCTTTACTTCTATTTTTTTGTGCCATATTAACTCTCCTTTTTTATGACTAACACACAATCAGAACTAATTTTTCCTCCTTTATTATTGCGTGGAAATCTAATGTAAGGATTTCTAATAACATAAGAGAAGTTTGTTTCATAAGAATATCCGTTTTTTAGAGCTATTTCTTTGATGATTTTCCAGCTAGGAACGTTTATTTTTCTGATTGTACTGTCACCTATAACAATAACATAATATCCGTTTTCTTTTAATGATTTGTTTACTGATATTAAATTTTTTTCCATGTCTTCAAAAAATTTCTTAACAATTAATGCTCTTTTCAAATCTATTTCAGCTATTTGATAATAAATTTCTTTTAAAATTGAAGAATTATTAAGAATATCCAGTTTATTACTTTCTTCTTTTACGTTTATCTGTTCTGTTCCTACATAGTCTTTTTTTGACTTTCTTATCATATCTTCGTCTATGGTTTCGAGCCATAAGTTTTCTAACCTCATTGTTCTAGGGTAATCAAAAGCATTTATATACGGAGGAGAGGTCACAGCTAAGTCGAATTTTATTTTTGTTTTAAAATACAATGCATCTCCTTCAATAATAGTACAAATGTTAGTTATGTTTTCTTCAACCATTTCCTGTTCCATTAACAAGTATCTTAAAAATGTTTTTTTGAATTCATTTAGTGCATCAGGAGGAGTCTTGATAATTTTCCTAGAAACATATGGTTTAGGTGAAGAGTCATCAGCATTAGAAACTTTTTTTATGATTGAAATAAAACAAATTTCAAAAAAGAGTTTAATAGTCTCGTTGTTGATCTCATCAATAGAGGTCTTCAGCTTGCCTAATACCTCTAAATTATTTTTATTAAACCAATGATCCAAATTATTTATTTTGGGAATATATATAACAGTTTCTTCTTTTTCTACTTTGTTAATTATTTCTGTATATATATATTTAACATCTTGAATATCTTTCATTGAAAACAAATTAGTTTTGGCTTTAATAATTTTTTTTGCTACGAGATCTATCTCAGTACCATACGTGTTATTACCTAATAATATACCTTCTAATAAAGTTGTTCCAGAACCAGCAAAAGGATCGAAAATATTTATATCTTTTTCATTCCCATACTTTTTAATACTCCATCTTGGAATCTCAGGAATAAATTTACAAGGATATTTAAAAAACCCATGAGTATACGTATTGGGACTGGCTTGTTCTATATAATAAGTTCCGTTTTTTTCTGGATTGTTAGGTAGATTCTTTACACTGATTATTTCACTAGACATAAGATACTCTCCCTTAAATATTGTTTTGATTTCTTCGTTTTCTCATACTGTTGAGAGCTCGTAATAATATATCTATCTACTTCAATTCTATCAACTTTAAATCCAATGTTTTCAGCATATTTAGCGAGAAGTAAATCAGTTGGGAAAATCACTCCACCATATGCAGAGTTACCCACAACAATCGCACATACTCCATTTGTCTTTAAAGCATCATAACTTTTTTTTATAATTTCTTTCATCTCAAAAAAGTAAAGAGCCAACATTACAGGTATTTTCTTATCCCATAATTCTCGACCTTTCAATTCCTCTAAAAGGAGAAAAAGAGGGTCGTTTTTTTCGATGATGGCATTTGTTGTTAATTGAGATATCCCATTAAGATGCGAGTGTAAAGAGCTAGATCTCAAAACTTTCAAATCAGAATATGCTTTGACAAAATCTCCAAACCATAATTCTAACTTATAAATTTCTGTATAATCAAAACAATTAGCATAGGGAGGTGAAAAAATAATGGCATCAATGCTGTTATCATTTATATATGATGACATATTTAAGCTGGAATCATTGATTATTTTTGCATCAAACTTCAATTCTGTATTATTTACTATATCAGAATAAATATCTTCATAGTTCTTTCTCAAAACTACTTCCGTTTCAAGAATTGTTGTTACTGTTGATTTAGGTGATTTTCTTTTTTTTAAGCCATTCCCAGCTTTTCTATATAATGAAACTATTTCAAGAGCAGATAACCAGCCTAATTTAAGAAGGTTCTTAACATTTTGGGGAATATTTCTTTCCTTAATTAAAAAATTGATTTTCATAAAAAAAGGCTCTACTTCTATATCGAAAACCTTATTTGAAATCGATAAATCAGGTAAAGAATAATCTAATGAACTGTCTTTCGATTCTTCAATTATTTCTTTATAAGTACTATTAAAGAGTTCCGCTTCTTCAATAGTATAATTTTTAAGTTTACACTCAGATAAAAAATTAGAAAAAGGATTTACTTCAAATCCAATCCCTCTGTGTCCAATAGAATTAGCTCCAATTATTGTTGATCCACTTCCTAAAAAAGGATCTAATATTTGTAAATTATCACCTTCACAGTAGTCACTTATAATCTTTTTAACTAATTCAATAGAATATCCTTCTTTATATCTATACCATCTTTGTCTGGTTTTAGATAAATCATCTGAATAATTTAGTGGACTTGTGTAAGTAGCACCATCTTGACTAGGATAAATAACATTATATCCTTCTTCCATTTTTTTGTATAAATCATGTAAGTTCATATTGTTTTTTGATTTCCTTCCATCTAGTGGTTTTTCGATATAATTAGGAATCAACCATGTTTTCCCAATTTTTCTAGCCCCATTGATTCTGTTATTTTGACATAAGGTAGCAATCCTACGTGGGGAGATGCCCCATTTTTTAGAAACTTCATCAGTTGATTCGTATACCACTATAACACCTCTTTGTATTATTCATTTATCTGATGCTTATCATTCTTTTATGAGTAAAAAAACACGAAATACATCTATTATGATAACATTCTAGATAATCAAATACAATAAAATTTAAAACGACTTTAGTTTATGCGTATTTTTTATAAATTATAATTCGTACTAAAAAAACCTCAAATAAATATATAATGAATTCTATATTAATGAGTCGTTTTATTTTAATATAGATAATTTTATTAACTCGTTTTAAGAGATACTTCTTCAAACAGGAAAACAAGCAAAAAAAGATAGTATTAGAAAAAGTAAAGAATTTGGTTTTTTTGTATTTATTCTAGTTAAGATAAATACAAATAGTTCAAACTAAAAAAACTGAAGGATAGTAGCTCAAGAGCTCTGATCTTCATCTTTTTTTAGTTTGTTTTTTATATCAAATAAAAGCATTTTTGATTCTCTCTCTTTTAGCTTTCGGTATAACGATCCTTGAGAGATACCAGTTATTCTGATAATATCTTTAACAGAATATTGGCCTGAATCATATAGTCTTAAAGCATCTTTTACTTTTTGTTTACCCATTTTCGGTCTACCAAGCTTCACACCGCGCGCTTTAGCTGACGTTAAGCCTTCATTTACACGTTGTACTGTCAGATCGCGTTCCAGTTGAGCAATTACAGCCATCATCTGAAACATAGCCTGACCAGTAGGTGTAGAGGTATCTAAATTTTCTTTTAATGAAATGATTTCTACTCCTTGCTCTTTTAATTCTTCAACTGTAGAAAGAATATCTAATGTCTTTCTACCCAATCGACTAATCGATTCGATAATAATTATATCTCCTGGTCTGACGGTATTAAATAAGCTATCTAATCCAGCACGTTTTTTTTGAGTACCTGTAAATTTTTCTTGAATCAGCTTATCATAACCAACTTTTTTTAAAGCGTCCAATTGACGATAAAGTTCTTGTTTGTCCGTCGATACTCTGGCATAGGCAATTCGCATGATTTCACCTCTTTAAGATATTTTTTTATTATGTATGTAAATAAAGTCATTCTCTGATTTTTAGAACAACTTAATTTAATTTTACCATTTATCTCTTATATGTAATGGTATTTGGTAATAATTATGGATATTGTTTTTGGTAATATTAAGAAAGTTGACTTTATAATGTTTTCTAATAAATTGGTCTTTAGAAAAACATATTACCAAAAACACTTGTTTTTGGAAATAATTAATTATAATCCTAAATACGGATCTTTTATTTCAATTTTTCTATGAAGGTGACAGAACGTCCAGAGTCTAGTTCTGATTAAGACTATTAAATTGACATTTTTATATGGAAAAATTAAACTATAAGTTAAGTTTGAGAATGTTCATAAAAGAAAGGAAGATAAATTATGAAGAATAATAAAGTTATCCAAGGAGTATTAACTTTAACTATTTTAACAGTACTAACTGCTTGTTCATCCCAAGACAATGAAAATGAAGAAGCTGTTGATGGAGGTACACAATCAAGTATGCCAACTATGGAGAGTAGTAACTCTCAAACCGAAAGTAAAACTGAAAGCATGGAAGGTATGCAGCATGACGATTTAAGTGAAATTCCAGTAGGATTACAAGAAGCAGAAAATTCAGAATATGAAATAGGCGACCAGGTTACTTTGCTAACAGATCATATGCCAGGAATGAAAGGTGCAACTGCAACAATAGTAGGAGCTTTTGATACTACTGCCTATGAATTAACGTTTCAACCTACAAATGGTGATGAGTTAGTAGAGAACCACAAATGGGTTATTCAAGAAGAAATTGCTGGAACTAAAGATCAAGAAAAACCTTTGGAACCAGGAACAGAGATTATAGTAGAAGCAAAACACATGGCAGGAATGGAGGGTGCATCAGCCACCATTGATTCCTTTGAAGATACTACGGTGTATATGATAGACTATGAGCCAACAAGCGGTGGAGAAACCGTTACGAACCATAAATGGTTTACAGAAGACGAACTATCAAAAGAATAAGATCAGTATTTATAACTAGAAATTTTATATCAGGATAAAATATAGGGACAGCTTTAACTCGCAAAAGAATACAGCTCTCTTTCAAAAAAAAGAGCTGTATTCTTTTTTTGCTAGTTAATTTAATTCGCCTTTATACAGAATTATTTTTATAGAGGTGATGTAACTAATAATCAAAATTAACAAAAATAGTCAAAAAAATACAGGGTAAACATATTCTTCAATCGTAAATAAAAGCATGAGAAGAAAGTATACCTCTAAAATTGAGTTTTCTTTCTAAACAAAGATAACATAGCTGAAAAATAATGGGTGGCTAACTTAAACTTGAAATTTACGGATTTTATATTTTAAATAAATACGCCTACAAACTTATAACTGCTTTATTCTCATTATGGGAAATACTAGAGAGTAGCAGATAAGAGTTTATTAATTACATAAATATTATTTGTATTATCCTTACAAATTCGAACATTCTTATGAGCATCTAAATAAAAAGAACAGAAGAATAAAGCTTAAATGCTATGATTTTTCTCTTTCTTCTTTTTTTTATTGATTTATATTTTGAAATGGCACCATTAGTTTATTCTCTTTATCTAAGACGATTCCCAAAAATAAAAAATAGCAAATTCTCTTGTTTTTGAAAGAATCGTATAATAGTTTTTTAGAGAAATAATCTATCTTAAATAATTTGTACTTTTTATTTTTTTTTATAAATCACTATCCTTTCAACTGGAATTTATAGCTCTTTAGACAGACTAATCTTATAAAAGATAGCGCTACAATGGATACTCCCTTTTGGTCGTATTAGTGGTGAAAATAGAGATAATTTAATTCAGCAAATTCCTGAAATGACAAATCATTGGATATTATTATTAACGGATACAGAATTAACAAAAATAGAACAAAATGCATTCGATCATTATGGTAGAGTTGGTAAAGTTTACGAGTTGGTTAATGAAGAAGGAAGAACAAGAATTGAGGAAAAAAGCAATATAATGGAGTTGAAAGTGAGAGGGTAACTATGGATTTTTTAAGCGAAGGGAAAAGAACAATCAAAGCAGATGTACGATATGAAGATGTCTACACAAAATTATCAGAAAAAACGGATATGACTATTTCTGAAATATTCTATCTATGTGTTTTGATAGGTTTCCATTCTAAAAGAAAAAGCAATGATTTTATTGTAGGAAGAAAAGAATTAAGAGTAACTTATTTTGACGATACACAAAAATCTGTTTTATATGCAATTGCAAATGGACTTAAGCCTCTGTCTGAACTCACTGGAACAGAAGCTATTAATTCAGTAGTCAGAGAATATCAAAAGTATTCTAACGGTGGAATGGACATTCTAATTGAAGATGTTTTCAAAGATAGATACCAAGATGGAATACTCCAAGGTAGTTATACAAAGTACGAAATAGACATACTGAAATATGTATATGAAAATATTACAGAACTTCCTTTTTAATTGAGAAATACTCAATAAGAGAATTAGTAAGGATTATCTTTTAGGAATTTTATTTCAAAAAAGTATATTATAGTAAAGCAATCGATTAAATCTTAATTCATACACATGATACACTACAGTATCGAAGAATAATAAACAAACAAAACCGATACACTAATTAGTGTATCGGTTTTGTTTGTCTAATGATGTCTAACTGTTGGTTTTAAAGCAATCTGATTGCAATACACTAAAGTTGGCACAGAACTTGCATTATAATAAGTGACTGATGAAACAGATAAGAACTAAACGATCTAACGTGATTGCTTATCTTAGCCTTTATGGTTTAAAGTAGGTGCTTTGTTAGAAGTGAGGAACTTATTAAAAAGTAGATTCAAAAAACGAAAAAGAGGCCACTTAATTTTGTTGATTGCATCTAAATCAGTAAAAGGAAAATACATTATTTAGGAGGTAGAAATATGGTAGGAATTATACTAGCAAGCCATGGCGAGTTCGCAGAAGGCATCTTACAATCTGGAGCGATGATTTTTGGAGAACAAGAAAACGTCAAGGCTATTACGTTAATGCCAAGTGAAGGACCAGAAGATGTAAAAGCAAAAATGCAAAAAGCTGTTGCTTCTTTTGATGACCAAGATGAAGTTTTATTCTTAGTCGACTTATGGGGTGGTACTCCATTTAATCAAGCGAACACATTGTTCGAAGACCATAAAGAGAAATGGGCAATCGTTTCTGGGTTGAATTTACCAATGGTAATTGAGGCATACGCTTCTCGTTTATCCATGACGTCTGCTCATGAAATTGCAACACACATTCTTGAAACAGCTAAGGATGGCATTAGAATTAGACCTGAAGAATTAGAACCAGCAGAAGCAGCGGGTGTTAAAGTTGCAGAAGATGGTTTACCTAAAGGACACCTTGCTCCAAATACAGTTGTTGGTGATGGACAAATCAAATACGTATTAGTACGTGTGGATTCTCGTTTATTGCATGGACAAGTTGCTACAGCATGGACAAAATCTACTCAACCAAACCGTATTATCGTTGTTTCCGATATCGTTTCCAAAGACGAACTTCGTAAAAAGTTAATTGAGCAAGCAGCTCCTCCAGGTGTTAAAGCAAATGTTATTACAATTAGCAAAATGATTGAGATTTCTAAAGATCCTCGATTTGGTACAACAAAAGCCTTAATCTTATTTGAAAATCCGACAGATGTTCTTAGAGCAATTGATGGTGGAGTAGACTTTAAAGAGATCAACGTTGGTTCAATGGCCCACTCAGTTGGAAAAGTTGTTGTCAACAATGTTCTTTCTATGAGCAAAGAAGACGTAGAAGCTTTCACTAAATTGAAACAAAAAGGCGTTAAATTTGATGTACGTAAAGTACCAAATGATTCAGGTTCTAATATGGACGACATCCTTAAAAAAGCTAAAAATGAGTTAGCACGAGCTAAATAACAGAACAAAATTAAATTAAATAGGAGGCCTATTATGTCTATTATATCCATTATTTTAGTAATATTTGTTGCATTTCTAGCTGGTATGGAAGGAATCTTAGATGAATTCCAATTTCACCAACCGTTAGTCGCATGTACATTAATCGGTTTAGTTACAGGAAATCTAACAGCCGGTATCATTCTTGGCGGAAGTCTTCAAATGATCGCACTTGGTTGGGCGAACATTGGAGCAGCCGTAGCACCAGATGCTGCATTAGCATCTGTTGCATCAGCAATTATTTTAGTATTAGGTGGACAAGGCGTTGCCGGTATTCCAGCAGCAATCGCAGTTGCAATTCCATTGGCCGTTGCAGGTCTTTTCTTAACAATGGTTGTTCGTACATTAGCAGTACCTATCGTACATTTAATGGATACAGCAGCTGAAACAGGAAATTTCAGAAAAATTGAATGGTTACACATTGGCGCAGTATGTATGCAAGGTGTTCGTATTGCTATTCCAGCAGCAGCACTTTTATTTATCCCAGCAGAATCAGTTCAAAACTTCTTAGAGTCAATGCCTTTATGGTTAACAGAAGGTATGGCAATTGGTGGCGGAATGGTTGTTGCAGTTGGTTATGCACTAGTTATCAACATGATGGCAACAAAAGAAGTATGGCCATTCTTTGTTCTTGGTTTCGTAATAGCAGCAATTTCTCAATTAACTCTTATCGCAATTGGAGGAATTGGTGTCGCACTAGCTCTTATTTACTTGAACCTTTCTAAAATGGGCGGCTCATCAAACGGTGGAGGCAACTCAGGCGATCCACTTGGCGACATCTTAAACGATTATTGATCCTAAAGGAGGAGAAGAGACATGGTAGAAAAAATTATATTAACTAAAAGAGATCGTTTAGCCGTTGCGTGGCGCTCTACATTTATCCAAGGTTCTTGGAATTACGAACGTATGCAAAATGGTGGTTGGGCTTTCTCAATGATTCCCGCAATTAAAAAATTATATACAACACAAGAAGATCGTGCAGCAGCACTTAAACGTCACTTAGAGTTCTTTAATACTCATCCCTATGTTGCTTCACCAATTATTGGTGTTACTTTAGCGCTAGAAGAAGAACGTGCAAATGGTATGCCAGTTGATGATGTAGCAATACAAGGAGTAAAAGTAGGAATGATGGGACCGTTGGCTGGTGTCGGCGATCCAGTATTCTGGTTTACTGTACGTCCAATGTTAGGTGCTCTAGGAGCATCATTAGCATTAGGTGGAAGTATTCTTGGACCAATTATTTTCTTCGTAGCTTGGAATGCTATTCGTTGGGGATTCATGTGGTACACACAAGAACTTGGCTATAAAGCAGGTTCTAAAATTACCGATGATCTTTCAGGCGGAGTATTACAAGATATTACTAAAGGAGCGTCTATCCTTGGTATGTTTGTCTTAGCCTCGCTAGTACAGCGGTGGGTAACGGTTAGCTTTAAACCAGTTGTTTCTGAAGTTCAATTAGATAAAGGTGCCTATATTGAATGGGATCAACTTCCAGCAGGAGCAGAAGGCATGCGTCAAGCAATTGAACAAGTCAATTCAGGTTTAGCTCTTTCTTCTACAAAAGTAACAACATTACAAAATAACTTAGACCAGTTAATCCCAGGATTAGCAGCATTAGGATTAACATTCTTGTGTATGTGGTTATTAAACAAAAAAGTTAGCCCAATCATTATCATTCTTGGTTTATTCGTAGTTGGTATTGGTGGACACTTAATCGGACTTCTATAATCTTAAAAAGATAAACCGATGAAAATCCGTAGACTAAAAAGTCTGCAAACACTAAAGTGGTTGAGCTTGTTCTCAGCCACTTTTTGTGTTGGTTTAACTTCTCAAAAAAGGTATAATGAACGAAATAAGATAAAAGAAACGGAGCGGATAAAATGGTTGAATCAATTAATACAAAGGTAGATTTGGTAATAGATGCCACCGCTTTTACCGGGTTAACAGATTATGGAAAGATTATGATAGGGGACAATGGCTTTGAATTTTACCATGCGCGTGATCCGCGTAAGTTTATTCAAATTCCATGGGAAGAAGTTAATCTTGTCATTGCTTCTGTGATGTTTAAAGGAAGATGGATTCCGCGTTACGCTATCGAAACAAAGAAAAACGGAACCTATACATTCTCTTCAAAAAAACCTAAAAAAGTCCTTCGAGCAATAAAAGAATACATCGAACCAGAATATATTGTTCATTCGTTGGGTTTCTTTGATGTGCTTAAGCGTGCTTTTAAATCTTTTATGGGAAAAAGATTAGCTAAAAAAAATAAATAGCTACCACAATTTATAAGGCCTAAGATAAAATTCTTAGGCTTTTTTTAGTTCATTTGTTGATTAATTCACAAATGCATAATAAACTGTTTAAGAAAGTTTTAATACGCTTTCACCTTTTTGAAAGGTGATTATCGTTTTATAACCAAAAAAAATAAAGGTAGTATATATGTTAAACAAAAAAAGAGGGTTATCTTTAGGTTTTTGTGCATCACTTGTCATTATGGTAGCAGGTTGTGGAAGTGACGATGAGGCAATGGATAAAGAGTCAATGGCTTCATCATCAACAGCTGAAAGTACAGAAGTTGTTGCAGGAGCATCAATTAGTAGTAAACCAGAAGATTTAGTTATGGGACTTAGCGAAGAGGGTGGTTGGATCTTTGCAGCGACAGATGATATTACACTAACTGAAGATTTAGTTGTTGCTGGAACTTTCTACGATAAAGATGATGAAAGTACAGATGTTTACCGTAAACTAGCTCTATATGCACAAGATGAAGACCGTACAGTAACAGATGAGTACACATTAACTGTACCAACGATTATTGTTGAGTCCCCAAACTTTAAAATAGAAAATGGAACAGTTATTGGCGATATCATCGTTAAAGCAGAAGGCTTTACTCTTGCTAACTCGACTGTTGAAGGAAACGTTACGTTTGATTCTCAAGAATTAATGGATGCATCAACTTTTGATGGCGAAACAATTACTGGAGAAACAACCGTAGCTGAATAATCTTTAAGTAAATTAGTTTAGTTGACTGACCTTTTCTCACTTAATAGTGGTTCATTTGACTATAAAACAAATTTTAAAGAATAGCCCATTCAACATTAAGTTGAATGGGCTATTCTTAATTTCAAACGGTTAAGTATAAATTGAAATAAACGCTCGATTTTCTTTTATTATTTCTAACAAAGGCTATTCTGTGGGAGGATAATTATAATGCAGTTCATCTAGTTTTTGTGAAAAAGTTACAACCTAATATTTTTAATTTTCAGTTGTTATTTTCTTGAATTAGGAGGAATAAATATGTGCACATCTCTAACGTATAAAAAGATTGCTTTTTATTTCGGTAGAAATATGGATATTGAGTATTCATTTAATGAAAAAGTAGTGGTTACACCGCGTAAATTTTCTTTTGGCTTAAAAAGATACAAGAGATTAAAGAGCCATTATGCAATGATAGGTATGGCAACAGTAATTGAGAACTACCCTCTATATGCTGAAGCGACTAATGAAAAAGGTCTTTCAATAGCTGCGCTAAATTTTCCAGGAAATGCCGTTTATTTAAAAGAAAAACAAGATCAGATTAATATCACGCCATTTGAACTGATTCCTTGGATATTAGGAATCTGTACGACAGTAGAAGAGACGAAAGCGGCCTTACAAAACACTAATATAGTAAACATGCCTTTCAACGAACAAATCCTTTTAGCACCATAACATTGGATGATAGCAGACCGTAATCAGTGTATCGTAGTGGAACCAATGAAAGTGGGGTTAAGAATCCATGACAATCTATTTGGTGTCTTAACGAATAATCCACCGTTTGAATTTCATAAAATGAATCTGGCTAATTATTTAAATCTTACAGCGCACTATCCCATAGATCGTTTTAGTTCAGAAATTGAGTTGAGACCCTATGGAGTTTGGATGGGCAGCCTAGGATTACCTGGCGATGTTTCTCCTGCATCTCGGTTTGTGCGTGCGACTTTTCATAAAATGAATGCTGTTTCCGAGGATGATGAGAATGCAAATCTTTCGCAATTTTTCCATATCCTTGATTCAGTAACTATGGTACGTGGCAGTGCGCTCACTAAAGAGGGGAAAAATGATATTACCTCTTATGCTTGTTGTGTGAATACAGATAAAGGTATTTATTATTATAAGACTTACGAAAATAATCAACTGACGGCTATTAATATGTATAATGAAAACTTGGATTCAGATGAGTTAACAACATTTAAACTCATTAAAACGCAGCAAATTAACTATGTAAATAACTAAAATAAGAATAATAAAGAGCGCTATCCTTTTGTGTTGAGGGATAGCTTTTTTCACAGTCAACTAGATTGCTAAGTTCATTCTAGTTCATTCTAGTTTATTAAGTAGTTTGGATATAAATTTTACGTTAAATCCAATATGTCTATGCTAAAATAGATCTATAAATAAAAAAAGGAAGAAGGGAAAGAAGTGAAAGAAATAAATGTCGTAGGTGCGATAGTAATAGAAAATAATCGGATACTGTGTGCTCAGAGAGGAGAAACTAAAACATTAGCAAAGCTATGGGAATTTCCGGGCGGGAAAATTGAACTCGGCGAGACACCCCAAGAAGCATTAGGAAGAGAGCTAAAAGAAGAATTGATGATTGAAGTAGAAGTAGCATCAGAAAAATTTGAAGAGACAAGTTATTCCTATGATTTTGGTTTAGTAAATTTAACGACTTTTATTTGTCTAATAAAAAAAGGAAGTCCCCAGTTAACAGAACACACTAAAATGAAATGGCTTAAGTCTTCAGAGTTAGATAGCTTAGAATGGGCGCCGGCGGATATACCGGCAGTTAAAAAATTGATGAAAGAAATGTGATACTATTGACTGATATTCTAGAACGTTCATTGAAAAAAGCTTTTATTGATCAAAGAGTTGAGGGCTCGATATATGATCCTAAAATTATTATAAACGATGTTGAAACAAAACAGTATATGTTGAATGTTTTACAAGATGAGTTGAATAGTTGTCAAGAATTCTTTTTTTCAGTAGCTTTTCTAACCCAAGATGGATTAGCTGCATTAAAAACACAACTATCAGATTTACATAGACAAAAAATTACAGGGAAAATTTTAACTTCTATTTATTTAGCCTTTAACCAACCAGCAGTGTTTGAAGACTTGCTTAATATACCTAATATAGAGGTACGTATTTCGAAAAAACAAGGATTCCATTCCAAAGGGTATCTTTTCAAACAAACAGGCTATCATTCTTTTATTATTGGCAGTTCTAATTTAACGATGAGTGCGTTGAAAATTAATTATGAGTGGAACGTGCGTTTAACATCATACAATCATGGGAAGATGATTCAAGATATTCAAAAGCATATGGAAAAAGAATGGCAAGAAGCGGAGTTGTTGACTCCAGAATGGATTTTAAATTATAAAAATTTCTATCAACCAACAACTTTTTTTAAAGAGATGACAATGGTCAATGAGCACTCTTTAATAGACAAAGATGTACCGTATATTGTACCGAATAAGATGCAAAAAATTGCCTTAGCTAACTTAGCTGAGTTGAGGGAATCCGGAGCTGGAAAAGGCTTAGTTATCTCAGCTACGGGTACAGGTAAGACGTTTCTATCTGCATTTGATGTTTTACAGGTTAAGCCTAAAAGAGTCTTGTTTGTTGTTCATCGAGAACAAATTCTAAATAAAGCAAAAAGTGATTATCAAAAAATTCTTGGTGGACTGGATAAAGACTATGGAATATTATCTGGGAATAAAAAAGAAATCGATGCGAAATACCTTTTTGCTACAATTCAAACGATTTCTAAAGAGCAAATACTGGCTCAGTTTCCTAAAGATCATTTTGACTATATTTTAATAGATGAAGTCCATAAAGCTGGTGCAAAGTCTTATCATCGTGTACTAGACTATTTTAAACCCTCGTTCTTATTGGGCATGACCGCTACTCCAGAGAGAACAGACGGATTTAATATCTTTGAACTATTTGATTACAATATTGCTTACGAAATACGCCTTCAAGAAGCACTTGAAGAAGAGATGCTTTGTCCATTTCATTATTTTGGAGTAACAGATTATGAAAGAAATGGCGAGTTAATTTCTGAGGCAACAGACTTGAAATATTTGGTAGATGAAGAGAGAGTAACGTATTTACTTGAAAAGTTAACTTATTATGGTTGTTCTGGTAATAGCCCTAAAGGATTAATATTCTGTAGTCGTAAACAAGAAGCGCAAACTCTTTCAGGAATTTTCAATCAAAAGGGAAGACCAAGCTCTTATCTTTCTGGGGACCATTCACTTGAAGAGCGAGAAAATGAAGTTGAGCGATTAGAAAAAGGTGAAATTAATTATATTTTTACAGTAGATATATTTAACGAAGGAATTGATATACCAAAAGTAAATCAAGTAGTGATGCTTCGGAATACACAATCAAGTATTATCTTTATCCAACAATTAGGCAGAGGGCTAAGAAAAGACCATTCCAAAGAATTTGTTACAGTTATTGATTTTATTGGAAACTACAAAAATAACTATATGATTCCGATGGCCCTATCAGGAGATACATCAAGAGACAAGAATAATTTACGTAAAGATACATTTGATGCTAATTTTATTTCAGGTATTTCTTCTGTTAACTTTGAAAAAATAGCGAAACAACAAATTTTCACTTCAATTAATAAAGTTGCTATGGATAGCATGAGTGAATTAAGAAAGAGCTTCGACTTACTCTCTAATCGACTTGGGAGAGTTCCTTATCTTAAAGATTTCCAAGAACAACAAACGTTAGACCCACTATTAATTGCGAATAAAAAAGCAACTTATTATGGGTTCTTAGAAAATATAAAGAAAAATGAAGCAACATTAACAAAAACCGCTACTATTTTTTTAATGATCGCTACAAGAGAATTTTTACAAGGAATGAGAAAACAGGAACTAATTTTATTACAAAATATGATGAACGATCTTGATAGATCCTGGTCTTTAGAAAATATAAAACAATTATTTGAGCAAGAATCGTTATTAGTAAGCGATGAGATAATTAGATCTGTTTTGAATACCTTAGACCTAAGTTTTTATACCGGATCTTTAGCTAAAGCTTATAAAAAACAAGCTTTTATAGAAAAAATTGAGAATAAAGTTACTTTATCACCATTATTCAAAAAAGAAATGAATCATGCTTATTTCATTAAATTGATGGAAGATATTCTTGATACAGGTAAGATGAAGTCTGCTAGCTATGTGCCTACTGAACTTTTAACACGCTATCAAAAATACAAGCGCAAAGATGTTTTACGATTACTAAATTGGCAACAACAAATGGTCGATCAAAATATTGGAGGATATACAACAAGCAATGGAGAATTTGTTATTTTTGTTACACTAAAAAAAGGTGAAAATTTTTCTGGTGCTCAAATGGCTTACGAAGATGAACTACTAGATACTTCAACAATGAAATGGTTTACGAAAGCTCCCAGATCGCTAAACTCTCCGGAAGTAAAAAAATTAATGCATCCCAAAGATTGGACCATCCGCGTATTCGCTAAAAAATCTGACAATGAGGGAACAGAATTTTATTACTTAGGAGATGTAAAACCAGTAGAAGAAACAATTATTGAATTAGAAAAACCAACTCAAGATGGCGGAAAGAAAAAAGTCGTTGAGATGTTATTAAAATTTTCTGAACCAATAGATTTAAACCTTTATCGTTATTTAGAGGCAGGTCAAGATTAAAATAGTTAGTGATATGATCAAAAAATTAAACCTGAAGGGATGACTATGACGACAACAATAAATCAAGAAATGAATACCATAGACTATGACTTATTATATGGCTGGTCAGTAAAATTAACAGGTGAAGTAGATTTGCTTCAAAATAAAGAAGAAAAGATAGCTATACTTCTTAAATCAAAAAACTTTTGAGATGTTTCTAGTCTTGTTTTTAAAGTCTTCAAAATGGGAGTTCAAGTGCACTCGGCACCTCATTTTGTAGAAAATATATCTTTTACACTGGGCAAAGAAATTATAGTAGAAATTAATCCCTTTATTTATCAACAAAATGATTAATTTCTGTTGATAACTCCAAAAATTTCTAGAAGAATCCGTTTATTAAAAGCATATTATTATCTAAAAGGAGATTAGCCATGGCTAATTTCCTTTTCATTAGTAACATTACTTTGACAAGACCTTACTAATAAGACATACTAAGTGGAATAGTTTTTTCTACGAATACATTAAGAGAAATGACTACATAGAGGAAAGAAAGGAAGTATGGGCAATGTTTTTATGTAAAACAACTGGAGGCATTACCTATTATCGTATGACTCATTTTACCTCATCACTATAAAAATTAGGAGTGTAGAAAATGAAGAAATTGTCAATACGAGAAAGTTTTGCTTTACTATTTTTATTATTAATTATGATCGGTGTCAGCATTATTAAATTTAATTTGGATCCACAAACGCCCTTATTATTAGCCATAACTGTGCTAATCATCTGGGGAAGGTTTCGTAAACACAGCTGGGAAGAGATTCACGAAGGCATTCAAAAAGGTGTGAAGACAGGTGTTATTCCAATGATTATTTTCATTCTAATTGGTGCCTTGATTGCTATTTGGATTGCCTCAGGGATTATTCCTTCGATGATGGTTATTGGATTTAAATTATTAAATCCTAGCTTCTTTATTCCATCCGTCTTTTTAATTTGTGCCGTAGTGGGTACGTCGATTGGCTCAGCCTTCACGACAGTTTCTACCATCGGATTAGCTTTTTTGGGGATGGGAACAGCTATGGGTTTTGCCCCTGGTTTAGTAGCGGGAGCGATTGTATCGGGGAGTGTTTTTGGGGATAAGATGTCTCCTTTATCCGATAGTACAAATTTATCAGCAGCAGTAGCTGAAGTAGATTTGTTTAAACACATAAAAAACTTAATGTGGACAACGATTCCGAGTTTGATTCTATCGGCTTTATTGTTTTTGTTTTTTGGAATGAACAAGCAACTTGCAACAACGAACCAAGTTGCTGAGTTAACAAAAGTGATAGAAACGAATTTTACCGTAAGTTGGTTAGCAGCCATCCCAATTGTTCTTATCTTCATTAGTTCATGGAGAAGGATTCCAGCTATCCCAACACTATTGATTAATATTGCTGTTTCGATTGGATTATTAAAAATTCATTCGCCAGAAGTCAGCCTTTCGCAGATGTCCAGTTACATTCAAGAAGGATATGTTTCAACAACAGGTAATGAAATAATCGATGCGTTACTTTCAAGGGGTGGAGTTCAGAGTATGATGTGGTCTATTTCACTGATTATTTTGGCCCTTGCTCTAGGTGGATTGTTGATGGAATTTAAGATTATTGATACAGTTATGGCGCCAATTTCTAATGCGCGTCTATCAATTGGGAATCTAATTCTAGTTACGGCATTATCTGCTATCGGCATTAATGCTTTAGTCGGTGAACAGTATTTAGCGATTGTTTTGCCAGGAAATGCCTTTAAGAAAACATACAAACAGATGGGACTATCTCCTTTAGCTCTTTCACGTGTACTAGAAGATGCGGGTGCAGTGATGAATTCGTTAATTCCATGGGGCGTAAGTGGTGTCTTTATCTCAACTGCTTTAGGCGTTCCAACGTTAACGTATTTACCATATGCTTTCTTTTGTTTATTTTCACCAATCTTAACGGTGATAAGTGGCTATGCAAATATTGGGATTAAAAAACTTAAGCCATCAACATTAAGCTAATAATAAAAAGTCGAAAGTATGTTCAAAACGTACTTTTGGCTTTTTTGCTTTTCAAAAAAATCAATCCTCTAACTTGACTTATACAGGTGAAAATCTCTACTATAAAGATAATAGATTCGATTTATCATACAACAAAGGGGATGGCAAGTAATGGAAACAGTTACGTTAGCAAATGGAACGAAAATGCCACTAGTTGGAACGGGGACGAATACGTATGGAAAAGTAGAAAATCAATACAAAGGTGACTTGAATAATGATTTTAGAGCGTTAGAATCAGCTATTAAAGCAGGTTATCGTTTAATTGATACGGCTATTTATTATCGAAATGAAGCAGGTGTTGGTCAAACAATCAAAGACAGCGGCATTGCTCGAGAAGAATTTTACTTAACAACAAAAATCCCTGAAATTGAGGAGTATATAGGATCTAAAGAAATCGTTGAACAAGCTTTATTGAAAAGTTTAGAAAACTTACAAACAGACTACATTGATTTATATTTAATCCACCAGCCGATTGAAGACAAAAAGACGTTAAAAAGAACATGGCAAGTATTGGAGTCATTCGTTGATGCAGGAAAAATAAAGTCGATTGGTGTATCTAATTTTTCTATTAGACTATTAGAAGAAATGAAAGTTTACACAAAAATCCAACCTGCTGTCAATCAGATTGAATCCAATCCATCTAATTGGAACAATGAACTAATTGACTACTTGAAAAATCAATTAATCATACCTGAAGCTTGGGGGCCATTAAGTAGAGTAACCGAGGAACAACGAGCTAAGTTAACCACTATTGGGGATAAGTATGGGAAAAACTGGGGACAAGTATTGCTTCGTTATCAAATTCAGAGAAAAGTCGTGGTTATCCCCAAATCTCATAACATACAGCGCCAATTATCTAATTTAGAGCTATTTGATTTTAACTTATCCACAGGAGATATCCAGATAATTGAAACGCTCTAATAGCCTATTTGTTTAAAAGAAAGGTTTTTTAAGTTTTTATACTTAAAAATCTTTTTTACTACTCCAATTTAGATTTAAGCTTTGGAACGGACCAGATTCAACCTCCATTTACCTCACTTGTCCGAAGCGAAACAAAAACTGCCGAGTGAGAGGCTAGAGGGAATGAGCTGGTCGGTTTAGCGTTGAAAACGCCTGAGTGAGGTAATCTGTTTGTCTGACTTGTCCATTTTGAAGAAAAGAACCTCATCACTGCTCCTATTCGCGTTTCGGCTTTGGAACGGACCAGATTCAACCTCCAGCTACCTTAATTGTCCAAAACGAAACAAAAACTGCTAAGTGAGAGGCTAGGGGGAATGAGCTGGTCGGTTTAGCGTTGAAAACGCCTGAGTGAGGTAATATTTTTGTTTGACTTGTCCATTTTGAAGAAAAGAACCTCATCACTGCTCCTATTCGCGTTTCGGCTTTGGAACGGACCAGATTCAACCTCCAGCTACCTCACTTGTCCAAAGCGAAACAAAAACTGCCGAGTGATGGACTAGAGTGAATCGACTGGTCATCTTTGCGTTGAAAACGCCTGAGTGAGGTAATATTCCTGTCTGTCTTGTCTATTTAGAAGGGTGAAGAATTAGTTGGTGGGTTATAATGAGTGTAAGAAAAGAAAGTACAGATAAGTGGAAGTAATGTTGGGAGGAAAAAATTGAAGCGAGTGGTTTTAGTTTCATTTATAGCTATTTTATTGAGTATCCTAGTGGTAGGGTGTGGAAACAAAAAAAGGGCAGACTCCGTTAATGAAAGTCAGTTAATAAGTGAGTCAAAATCAAGCGAGATTACTCAAGAGAAAATAGCTAATAGCGAAAAACGTGATTCAAGTTCCACTAGCCAAGCTAGCATACCGACTCTTTTTATCCATGGGTATGGCGGAACGGATTTTACATTCAATGCTATGCTAACTCGTTTTGAGGCTGAAGATTACGGAAAACAAGAGTTAACCCTAACTGTTGAACCAGATGGCGGTATTTTTGAGACGGGTAATTGGCAGAGCGATTCTTCTAATCCGTTCATTCAGGTTTTATTTGTAGATAATAAAAACAATGAATGGAATCAAGCTGATTGGATTAAAGCCGTTTTGGTTTATCTAAAAACGACTTATCAGGTAGATGAAGTGAATTTAGTTGGGCACTCAATGGGAGGAGTTAGCAGCTTTAGATATTTAGTTGCTTATGGAAAGGAAGATACACAGCCAGTTGTTAAACGTTTCGTAGCAATGGGTGCGCCATTTAATGATTTTGTAGCTGGTAATGAAAATCAAACACTTGAAGCACTGCATCAAAATGGTCCACTTGTTTATAGCGGGCGCTACACGGAATTTTCAGCTGCAATTCAACAGTATCCTGCATCAACAGGAATGCTCAATATTGCTGGAGATAAAACAGATGGATCTAAAAGTGATGGCACCGTTTCTCTCAGCAGCAGTTTATCCATTGGGTACTTAATGCAGTCAAATAAATTTAACTACCAAGAGGTGATAATAACGGGTGACCAAGCCAGCCACAGTCAATTACATGAGAATAAGGATGTTGACGAAAGAATTGCTGAATTTTTACAATACGATAGATAAAGAACTCTACTAATTCTCATCAAAAGAGGCTAGGAAAGAATGAACTAGTTAATAAGCGTATGTAGGAGTGAGAAAATGTGGGGGGAATAGCATTAATGATTTTGGTTATTTTAGTTATTCTACTTATGATAGGATTAGGTATCGGAGGAGAGTTCTTTTACCGTAAAGCCGTAGCGTTAAATGACAAAGAGTTTATTGGGCAAGCTATTATTGCGGGTGTCTATCCGCTTGATGATCCGTGGAGAACGGAGCGAATGTGGTACGAGAAAGCGAATCATCAGATTCTTACGATTCAATCAACGGATAACTTGATCTTATCAGCTATTTATTTAGCAGAAAATCCAGATTCTAAAAAGGTAGCACTATTAGCTCATGGGTATACTGGCAATTTGAAAGAGATGGCACCATACGCCAAACGATATGCTGAAATGGGCTTTAACGTCCTTGTGCCAGATGCTAGAGGACACGGGGAAAGCGAAGGGAATTATATTGGATTTGGTTGGCATGAACGAAAAGATTACTTGCAATGGATTCAATTAATGCTTGAAAAAGTCGGTAAAGATACTGAAATAGCTTTATTCGGCATTAGTATGGGTGGTGCAACAGTGATGAATGTTAGTGGTGAACCCTTACCTGCTAATGTTAAAGTCATTGTGGAAGACTGCGGGTATAGTTCTGTAACAGGTGAATTAGCTCATCAGTTGAAAGAAATGTACCATTTACCGGCTTTTCCCTTAGTGCTAATCACTAGTTTAATCACTAAAATTCGTTCGAACTACTGGTTTAGTGAAGCGAGCAGTGTGAACCAAGTGAAGAAAAATAAGTTTCAATGCTCTTTATCCATGGTGAGAAGGATACATTTGTTCCAACAAAAATGCTTCATGAGGTATACGAAGCGAATGCGTCGCCTAAAAAGATGTATCTCTCACCACATGCAGCGCATGCAAAAGCCTATCAAGAAAATAAAGAAGCCTATAAAAAAGTGGTTCAAGAATTTGTTTCTACCTATATAAGTTAATTGAGAGTAAATAAAAAAAGATTTCAACCAACATATATGGTTGAAATCTTTTTTTAAATTTGTACGCCTAATTTCAACCGTTTGACGACACGTGATAAAGCAAAACAAATACTGAAATACAATAAAGCCATTGCAACAAACATCGGGATAACATAGTCGGTATTTTGACCGTAAATAATTTTAGCGTTATGTGTAATCTCAGGAAGAGAGATAATGACAGCCAAGGAAGTGTCTTTAATCAGTGAGATGAACTGACTTAAAATAGGTGGAACCATCGCTTTAAAGGCTTGTGGAATAATAAGATGCATCAACGTTTGGCTATACGTTAGTCCAGTTGAAAGACCTGCTTCTGTTTGTCCTTTAGGTATAGAGTTTAGTCCGGCACGAATAATTTCAGATAGCATAGCTGATTCAAAAATAGTCATTGCAGCAATCGCCGACCAAAAGATGTCTAAGCGGATGCCGATTTGTGGTAAAGCAAAGTAGGTGAAGAAGATAATCAGTAAAAGTGGCAAGTTTCGAATTAAGTCAATGAGTAAACCGACTAATTTTGAAACAGCTGGAATCTTCAAGTAACGAACTAAGCCTAATAAACTACCAATAATAAAACTGAAAATAATGGAAAGAACCGCTACTTCTACGGTAACTAGGAGTCCATCCAACAAGAAGCGGATGTTGACCCATGATAAAGCCTCTACAAAGTTCAATTGAATTTCCTCCTTTTAATCGTTACTCGCTAAGCGACGTTCAATGTGCGCCATCAAGTAAGTTAATGGTAAAGTGATGATTAAATATAAAAGACCGATTAAAATATAGGTATCAAATGTATTAAAAGTTGTGCTTGCGATCAAGTCTCCTTGATACATCAAATCAAGACCGGCTACCATAGCCAGCACCGATGAATTTTTAACAAGATTGATAAATTGATTGCCAAGAGGCGGAATAACAATTTTAACCGCTTGAGGCAAGACAATGTAGCGCATTGTTTGGCTATAGGTAAATCCAGTTGAAAGACCAGCTTCCATTTGTCCTTTTGGAACACTTAAAATACCTGCTCGGATGGTTTCAGCAATAAAAGCAGACGTGTAAATCGTCAATCCAATTGTTCCAGCTGTGAATCCATCAATTTGGAACCAATACAATGGAACAACAACATAGAAAAACATCACGATAATCAGTAAAGGGATGTTTCTGAAAAACTCAACATAAGCACTAGCTAATAATCTGACCACTTTATTTGTTGAAATTTGAAAGATAGCGAATAAGGTACCAATTATTAAACTAAAAAATAAGGCAATGACACTTGAATATAAGGTGAATTTAAACCCCTCAAGTAAAATACCTGAATTATCATTGAAAATTTGAATCATAGGTGACACCTCACTTTATCTATTGAAATAAGTACACTAATTAATCTAATTTAGGAATCCATTTTGCGTAGATTTTATCGTAAATCCCATTCTCTTTAATGGTTTGTAAAGCAGTATTAATCGTTTTAACAAAAGGCTCTTGTCCTTTATTGATAGCAATCCCATAAGGTTCGTCAGTGAAGTTATCACCGGCTAAACGATAGTCTGGATTTTTAGCAATGATGCCTAACAGGATAGCATTATCCGTGGTCATTGCATCGCCTTGGCCAGATTGCATGGCGGTAAAAGCTTCAGAATAATTTTCTAATTCAAGAACTGTCGCGTCGGGCGCATATTTTCTGATATTTACAGCAGATGTTGATCCTTTAACTGCTAAAACAGTTGTTTCACTGGATAAGTCTTCAATACCTTGGATTGAGCTGTCCATTGGAACCAACAAAGCTTGTCCAGCGGCGAAGTAAACATCCGAAAAATTAACTTGCTTTTTACGTTCTTCGTTAATGGTCATCGTAGCGATAATGACATCGATATTGCCATTTTTTAATAAGGGAATCCTTGTTTTTGATGTGACTTCAACAAAATTTGCATTTTGGGCATCACCGGTGATCTCTTTCGTTAAAGCTTTTGCGATATCAATATCGAATCCTTCAATCTCTGTTGTTTCAATATTGTATAATCCAAATAAACTTGTATCTACTTTTACTCCCCAAGTAATCTCTGGGTTTTCTTCTAGTCGGTCGTTAATAGCTACTGTAGATAAGCTTTTTGTACCACAAGCTGCTAATAGAAGTACCGGAAAGAGTAAAAGGAGTAAAGTAACTGGTTTAAACGTCTGTTTCATTTAAACACCCTCCTTTTGATTAATGATTAATAATTTTACTTAAAAATTGTTTTGCTCTTGGTTCTTGGGGATTCTCGTAAAAAGCAGCTGCTTCACGGTCTTCTAAGACTTGCCCATCTGCCATAAAAATAACCCGGTCAGCTACTTCACGAGCAAAGCCCATTTCGTGGGTAACGACAATCATCGTCATGCCTTCTTTAGCTAATTTTTTCATAACATCTAAAACATCTTCAATCGTTTCAGGATCAAGCGCACTTGTTGGCTCATCGAAAAGCAAGACATTCGGATCCATTGCAAGCCCTCTAGCAATCGCAATCCGTTGTTGTTGTCCACCGGAAAGTTGAGAAGGATAAGAATCTTTTTTGTCTAGCATATTTACTTTATCTAATAACTTTTCAGCATTTTTTTGTGCTTCTTCTTTTGTTTGTTTCAATACTTTTACGGGTGCAAGCATGATGTTTTCTAGCACTGTTTTATGAGGGTATAAGTTAAAGTGTTGGAAAACCATTCCGACATTTTTCCGAATTTTATTGATGTTTGTTTTTTTATCGTGAATATTGTATTCATTAATAGTCAAATCGCCTTTTGTAATTTCTTCTAGTCCATTAATACAACGCAACATCGTACTTTTGCCGGAACCAGAAGGACCAATTACTACAACAACTTCCCCTTTTTTGAAATGTAAATTAATATTTTTTAATGCATGAAAGTCACCGTAATATTTTTCAACATTTTTAAATTCAATCATGTAGACACACTCCTTAATCAATTTGTGAAGATAAATAAAGGAGGAAGAATAGGAGGCGCTTTAAATACCTCTTATGCTTCCTATCTTTATATAAAACAGTTGCTTTTTAAAATAAGTTAGCTAAAAAACCATTAAATAAAATAGCCACCAACAGGGCTGACTAGCATTCATCTTTTCAGATATAAATTTAAGGACTTATAAAAAATAGTCAGAAATAGTCTAATGCAAAACGACATAATGTAGTCATAATACGTTGTATTGTTCGCTTTCTGTTGGGTTAGCTAAGCCATGAACCCTAAGATTAGCATTAAACTAGTTGAATTGTAAATAAGAATTAACTGAAAGTTTTTTACAACTGATTTTATTGATCAAAAAAAACCTTCTTTCTTTGTGTTTTTAGCATGAAAAGAATGAAAAAAGGAGAGATTTATTTTTTTTCTAAAATTCAAGCGAAATCTTATGAATATTGGTATACTGAATGTATCTAAATTTTAGAAAGAGAAGGTAAATAAGCTATGGAGCGTATTCATATTTATCATACCAATGATTTCCATTCTCATTTTGAAAATTGGCCAAGAATTTCTGCTTATCTTCAAGCTAAAAAGAAAGAAAAAGTTCAGTTAAATGAACCGTGTTTTTTGTTTGATCTTGGAGATGCGTGTGATCGAGTCCACCCTTTAACGGAGGCGACGAATGGGCAAGCGAATGTGAAATTATTGAACGAAGTCCATTACGATGCTGTAACAATTGGGAACAATGAAGGAATTGGCAGTTCAAAAGCAGAACTGAATCAGTTATACGATGAAGCAAACTTTAAAGTTATTTTATCAAATGTGTTGGATAAAAAAACTGCCGCTTACCCGGATTTTACCCAGCCGTTTGATATTTTACAGACAGAAACAGGACATAAAATTGGTTTATTTGCCTTAACAGCGCCTTTTCCTACTAGCTACGAACCAATTGGTTGGAAAGTAAAAGAGACTGATGATGTGATACCCGAAATGTTAGAGTTATTAACGCCTCTTGTAGATACGGTGATTTTATTGTCTCATCTAGGTATTCTTGAAGATCGAGAAATTGCTGAAAAATATCCAATGATAAAAATCATCCTAGGTTCACATACTCATCATTTATTACCAGAAGGCGAACAAGTGCGCAATACATTAATAGCAGCAGCTGGAAAGTTTGGGAGATATGTTGGTCATGTAACCCTTGATGTCGAAGGCAGTCGCTTAGTTTCCGCACAGGCAACAGTTACTGAAACAAGTCAGCTTCCAGCTGTTGATAATGAAGGAGATTTGATAAAAGGCTACGAACAGCTAGGTCATCAACTCCTAAACGAACAAGAAATTGCTTTTGTGCCTAAAAATTTATCTGTCAGTTGGCAGAAGAAATCTAATCTAGTTGAGGTTGGATTAGAGGCGCTTAAAGATTATGCTAAAACGGGTGTAGCGATAGTCAATGCGGGTTTGTTTATGCAACCAATTATCAAAGGAATTGTAACCAATGATGAGCTGCATCAGATTTTACCGCATCCTATCAGAGTCATGCGCTGTACGTTAAGTGGCGAAGAGTTGATTCGCTTGATGTATGAGATGAATAAAAACCATCTCTTCTTACGCAATTTTCCAATTAAAGGGATGGGTTTTAGAGGCGAAGTTTTTGGTGAAATTTGTTATAGTGGAATTCATCTTGATGAAAAAACAGGTGAGGTAACCTGGCAAGGTGAGCAAATTAAAGTAGAAAAAATCTATACTTTTGCTACGGTTGATCACTTTCTTTATGTTCCATTTTTCCCGACCATAGAGTTGAAAGGAAAGAATGAAGTTTTATTCCCTTATTTTATTAGGAATGTTTTAGGACAGTATTTGCAAAAAGAGTTTCCCATTAGACACTAACGGATAAGTAAGAAAAACAAATACGAATAGAAAATGTAGGTGGAAAAGATGCCAGGAAATGAAGTCAATCAAAGTGAACAGATAGATAAAACAAAAGAACAGACTTTGGAAAATAAGTCTAACGGGAAAACCGTGAAAAATGACGAATATAAAAAAGCAAGAAAACAACCAACGAGAGAATCACATAGCAAAAAGCGCATTCCCTCAAGAAAACGCACAACTGAAAAGAAAGAAACAATGGCATTGGGTTCAGCGTTGCAACTAGAATCAGAGTTAACTGGCGAAAAAATAGAACAGCTTGTTTATCGTATAGATGCTACTATGATTACAATTGATGGAATAAAGTACGAAATTGTTAAAGACTACAAAGAGGCTTTTGATGGCGAACGTCTAGGTGAAAGATACAGCGAAATTCTTGATAAATATGACTATATTGTAGCGGACTGGGGATTTGAACAGTTACGCCTAAAGGGGTTTTATGATAATCGTAACCGAAAAGTTCCACAAGACCAGAGGATTAATAATTTAGAAGATTACTTATATGAATACTGTAATTTTGGCTGTCCTTATTTTGTTGTCCAACGCTTAGAAGCGAAAAAGAATAAGCCTAAGAAAGAAGCAGCAGAAAAAATAGAAAAACCCATTAGAAGAAAAAGAAACCAAAAAAACAAAAATTCAACGAATCAAAAACAAGAAGCAAAAGAGCAAACAACACGAGCTGATGTTGAAAAGGATAAAAAACAAGCTCCTTTAAGTTCTAAAACAAAATCAAGACCCAAACCAAAACCAAAACCAAAACGTGATTTTGTTAAAAAAGAGATAAAGACAACGCCCATTGAGAAAAAGCAAGTACAAGAAAGTGAAACGTTTAAACCAAAGAATGAGGCCAATGGTAAGCGTCACTTTAGTATTCGGCGTAAAATAAGTGAAACGGATAAAGAAAAAGAATAGGAGTTGTAAAATTAAGTATGGATTATAAAGGCTATTTAATTGATTTAGACGGAACGATGTACAATGGAACAGAACCTATTCTTGCAGCCCCAAGATTTATCAAACGACTACAAGATAAACAGGTACCCTTTTTATTTGTTACGAACAATACAACGAAAACACAAGAAGAAGTGATGGATAATCTGCAGACGAATTTTGGTATTACTGTAACAGAAGATCATATTTATACGGGTTCATTAGCGACAGCTAAGTATATGAAAAAATTAAATAAAGGCAATAAAGTTTTTGCCATTGGAGAAACAGGTCTAAAAGATGCCTTAACTAAAGCTGGCTTTATTGAAGATAAAAAAAATCCTGATTTCGTCGTTGTTGCTTTAGATCGTGAAGCTACATATACCGATTTTGAAACAGCAACTTTAGCTATTCAAAAAGGGGCCCAATTTATAGCGACTAATAAAGATACGAATATGCCAAGTGAAAAAGGGATGGTTCCTGGAGCAGGCTCACTAGTAGCTTTAGTCGTTGCTGCAACTCGAGTAGAGCCTACATTCATTGGGAAACCTGAGTCGATTATTATGGGTGAAGCATTGGAAGCAATTGGATTAAAGAAAGAAGAAGTTGTCATGGTTGGTGACAATTATGAAACAGATATTTTAGCTGGTATTCAAAATGACATCGATACTTTATTGGTTTACACTGGTTTTACGAAACCAGAAGACTTAACACTAGATATGAAAAAACCTACGCATAGTATCCATTCGTTAGATGAGTGGACAATAAGATGAAAAAGACAGCTAGTCACTTTTTCGGTTTAATCAGTTTATTTTTATGCATTTTAACTTTAGCCATTACCTTTACGATCAATTTCACTCCGTTATATGCATTTGACGTCACTTATTTTACTATTCCTGAATCACTCGGTTTCCGCAAAGAAACGATTATGAATAATTACTCTATTTTATTAGACTACTTAAATAAACCTTGGGTATCAGAATTAGTGATGCCAGATTTTCCTAGTTCAGAAGATGGTCTTTTCCATTTTTATGAAGTAAAGAGATTATTTTTACTAAATTATAGTGTGGCTTTTCTATCAACGATCGGAACTTTCTTTTATTTGAGATACATTAAACGTACTGAACAAACTTGGAAACTTGTTCGTCCATTTCAATGGGGAATGATTATGCCTTTTGTTGTTTTAGTCATTGTGGCTTTAAATTTCGATGCCTTATTTATTGCTTTCCATGAATTGTTTTTTAACAACGATGCTTGGTTATTCAATCCTTCAACAGACCCTATTATATTGGCTTTGCCAGAAGCATTCTTTATGCATTGCTTTATTTTAGTTTTTTCTTTGATAGAGCTAGCGATGGTAATCGGCTATTTTACTACTAAACGATTAGCGTTTAAAAAAAGATAAAAAACAGTAAGCACCCTACTAATTTAATAGTAAGGTGCTTACTGTTTCTTGTTTTCTTTTCGAAACAAGATAGGTCGCTCCAAATCTTGCCATAATGGAGCTTTGAACCTTAGCTCTTTGGGTAATGTTACATTTCCTTGTCAGAGCTGAACAGAGTTCTTCTTATCTTATTTTACTAGGTCGCTTTTTGCTGGGTTGGCGTGTGCTAGTCGACTTGCTGCCGCCGCCGCGATAGCTCCGACTATGTCATCCATAAAGGTGTGTACTTTATCGCCTTCGTGACTGTTTAGTTGAGCTAAAATACCCGGCTTTATTTTATCGATATAGCCATAGTTTGTAAATCCAATTGATCCGTAGACATTAACAATTGAAAGAGCTAAAATTTCATCAATCCCATAAAGTCCTTCATCACTTAAAATGATACTTTGTAAAGGTTCCATTAATTGGTTTTGTTCTGCTAAAATATCTAATTGAATCCCAGTCAAGATAGTGTTTTGAACTTCGCGTTTTGTTAAAACAGCTTCAACGTTAAGCAAACATTCTTCTTGGGTTAAATCTTTAATATAAGGTGTTTGTAAAAATAAAACTAAATCTGCTATATCCGTTAATTCTACGCCACGTTCTTTAATCAAGCTAAGTGCTTTTTGATGCAAACCTTCACTTTCTTTTACCATGTTGTAAAACCTCCTATAATAAATAAGTCCATTATACCGTAACTAAAGAAAATAGTCGGAAAAAGTGACTTTTAAAATAAACTAGTACTGTGCATGGGTTGAACACGTTCGTCTGGGTTGATGTAACTCATCGCATTATTAATAGCTGTAGGAGCTTCACCGAAGCCAGTCGCAATGAGTTTGATTTTACCGTCGTAGGTACAGATGTCACCAGCAGCATATATGCCAGGAACAGTGGTTTCCATTTTTGTGTTAACAACAATTTCGTTATGCTTTACTTCAAAACCCCAATTCTTCATAGGCCCAATAGAAGAAGTAAAGCCATAATTAACGAGAAAATCATCGATTTCTAGTGTTTTTTCTTGGTCTCCTCTGACTTCTTTTAAAGTGACGTGGCTTAAAGAGCGATCGGTACCACTTAGAGATTCAGGTACAAAGGGTGTTTTTATTTCAACACTAGATTTTTCAAGCAAAGAAACACTGTGTTCTAGTGCTCTGAATTTATTGCGACGATGAATGAGGTAAACTTTTTTAGCGATGGGCTCTAGCGCTAATGCCCAATCAACAGCAGAGTCTCCACCACCACAAATAGCAACGGTTCGGTTTTTAAATTGTTCAACATTATTAACGTAGTAATGAAGGGTTTTACCTTCATATTTTTCTGCCTGTTCAATTTCTAAGCGACGCGGTTGAAACGCACCATTTCCAGCAGTAATAATAACTGCTTTTGAATAGTGAATGGCTTTCTTAGTGTGTAATTCAAATATACCGTCATGATTCTTTTTGATATCAACCACTTCTTCTTCCAAGCAAGTTGTTTGATCGAAGCGAGACAGCTGAACAGCGAGGTTGTCAATTAATTCTTGGGCACCAATCACTGGCATAGCAGCAATATCAAAGATATCTTTTTCAGGATAAAGCATTGATAATTGTCCGCCGAGTTGTGGAAGGCTTTCGATAATTTTAACTTTTGCATTCCGCATACCGCCATAAAAAGCCGCAAACATGCCTGTCGGGCCACCACCAATAATCGTGATGTCAAATAGTTCTTCAGTTGTTTTCAAGGTTATTCCTCCATCTAGTAATAAATCTGTCAGGTGTGTTTTAGTATAACGTGAAATTTTTTTGGATTCAATGGTCTCCGATATAAATAAAAACATCTTTATTAGCAGGACCTACACTGGTCCACTAAAAGATGCTTTAAGATAATTATCCGACCAAACTGAAATTTTTCAGAATCCGATAGTTAGTAAAATATTTTTAACAACAAAGGCAACGCCAATACCGGTTAAAATTCCAAAGAAGACTTCAATCGGTTTATGTCCTAAATATTCTTTCAAATGAGTCTCTTTTTGCACGGTTTGTGTGCCGTCAGGTTCTTGGGAAATTCTTAAAACTTTGTTGCTGAGGTTTTGAAAATCAATGATTAAGTGATTCAATAAGATCCCTTGTTCGCCACTTTGTCTGCGAACACCCATCGAATCAAACATGACAATCATCCCAAATGTACTAGCGATTGCTACAAAAGGTGAACTCACACCTTCTTGAAGGGCTAAGGCTGTGATCAAAGCCGTCACAGATGCCGAATGAGAACTAGGCATACCGCCGGTTGAAGTAGCTAATCCCCAGGTGCTTTTCCTTTGTAAAAGAAAAGCAACTGGAATTTTAATCAGTTGTGCAAAGATAATCGCGGTTACAGCAGCGATAAGAGGAAAATTAGATAAAATTGCCATAATGTACCACCTTTTTTAAGTAAAGCCTATTTATTTTCTCTATCATACCATGAAAACAGAGCATGCTTAAGTTAAAAGAATTAAAAAATCATCTTTTTTAGTTCTAAATAGGGTTTAAAACGCTAAGTTAGCAATAAGATTAAAAATTAGTTCCTGTATTTGATTAAAATCATTGGTAAAAAGTTAACTTCTTAAGTATGATTGAAGAGTAATTAAAAATAAGGAGGATACAACATGACTCAACTTTCTCAATTATCAAAAGAAATAGCAGACAACGAAAAATTAGTAACCGTTAAAACAACGATGGGTGACGTTAAAATTAAACTCTTCCCAGAAGTGGCTCCTAAAACAGTTGAAAACTTTTTAGGCCTAGCAAAGAAAGGCTATTACGATGGCGTTATTTTTCACCGTGTCATTCCTGAATTTATGATTCAAGGTGGTGACCCAACAGGTACTGGAATGGGCGGAGAAAGCTTATGGGGAGATTCTTTTGAAGATGAATTTTCAACAGAAGTTTTTAACTTGTACGGCACACTTTCAATGGCTAATGCTGGACCTGGGACAAACGGAAGCCAATTCTTTATCGTTACAGCTCCAGATGGAACACCTTGGTTAGATAACAAGCACACTGTTTTTGGACAAGTTATTGAAGGTATGGATGTGGTTGAATCTATTCAAAACGTCAAACGTGGTCCTCAAGACAAACCTGTTAATGATGTTGTAATCGAAACAATCGAATTAGCTTAAGTTAAAAATAAAAAAACTCGTTGCACTAGTTGCGATGAGTTTTTTTATTTTGGCTGAGTACAAACCATAACTAACTTTTATAATGAAACGTCTTTTATTTAGTGAAATAACAAGCTAATCTATAAGAAAGAAAGAGCAATAAAAACCAATAGAGAAAACTAAAAAGAACCCCTAAGGCGTCAATTGGAAAGAGTAATCCTGCAATAGGATTTAAAAAGTGATCAAGAGCAACAAAGATTAAGATAGTTAGGACAGTCAGTTTTATAGGCAAGATTGAAACCTCCAATGGTAAAGAATAAATGCAAAAAGGGCAGTAGATAAATATAAGATATCCTATTTAAAAAAAATCGACAAGTCAATTGAGCCATTAAAAGCTCAATAAATCTAACAGCAGCTAAAACGAGTTGTGATTGAAGCAGTAAGAGTTTGTTTACCCTGTTTTTTTCATTAGATTAGTTGAGAACGCCCTCATTTTTTACGACTTATGTTATAATATAGTGGACAACAAGAGTGAGAAGGGACTGTTTAATGAATGATGTATGGTGCAATTGAAGCAGGTGGAACAAAATTTGTTTGTGCAATAAGTGATGAACGAGGAGAATTAAAAGAGAAAATTAGTATTCCAACAACAACGCCAGAAGAAACACTGGAACACGTTTTTAATTATTTTGATTCGTTCGAGTTATCAGCGATAGGCATTGGGTCATTTGGCCCGATAGATGTTAATCCAACGTCACCAACTTATGGATACGTAACGACAACACCTAAAACAGCTTGGAAAAACTTTGATTTCTTAGGAGCTATCAAAAAAAGATACGCTATTCCTATAGGATGGACGACTGACGTTAACGCAGCAGCGTTAGGAGAGGTGAAAAAAGGGGCAGCAATGGGGCTTTCTAGTTGTGTTTATCTAACGGTTGGTACGGGTATTGGTGGTGGAGCAGTTGTAAATGGAGAATTATTATCCGGATACGGTCATCCAGAAATGGGGCACATCATGGTTCGTTTGCACCCAGATGAAACGTTTAAAGGAACTTGTCCATACCACGGAAATTGTCTAGAAGGTATTGCAGCCGGTCCAGCTATCGAACAAAGATATGGAAAAACAGGTCATGAATTAACCTCTGATTCAGCTGTTTGGGAAATGGAAGCCTACTACATTGCTCAGGCATTGATGAATTATACGTTAATAGTAAGTCCTGAAAGAATTGTCTTAGGTGGAGGAGTTATGAAGCAAGCACAACTATTCCCACTAATTCGCCAAGAATTTGAAAAACTAATGGGTGATTATGTTGAACTGCCTCCATTAGAAGAATACATTGTTCCACCAGCTCTAGGAGATAATGCTGGGATTACTGGATGTTTGTTGTTAGCGGCAGAACAACTAACTAACTAACTAACTAAGTAAAAACGACTCAATAAAAGCCACTTTTAAAGTGTTCTTCTTATCGAGTCGTTTTTATTTTTATTGTTCAAAAGCAAATTTGATTCGTTTTAAGCCTTCTTCAATAAGCACTTTTGGAGCTGCAAAATTTAAGCGCATATATTGTGAGCCTCCTGGACCGTATGCCACACCAGCGTTTAAGGCGATTTTACCTACATGGATAAAGTGATTCATCAATTCTTCGTCCGTCAAACCAAGGCTAGAACAATCAAACCAGAATAAGTACGTTCCTTGTGGTTTCATATAGTTCACTTGGGGTAGTCGTGTATCAAAAAAGTGACAAACCATCGTCAGATTTTCTTCGAGCCTTGCCATCAATTGTTCCAACCAAGGGCCACATTGAGTAAATGCAGTCTCCGTAGCAACATAGCCAAATGTATTCAAGCAACTATGTTCAATAGCTTCTTGGTAAAGATGAATTTGTTTGTAGAGCTTTGGGTTATGGGCAAAAATCATAGCTAATTTTACACCCGCTATATTAAATGTCTTAGTTGCAGCAGAAAGTGTTAAGACAAAATCTTGGTAGCTTGGGTCTAAGGTAACTAAAGAAGTAAATTGGTAAGGTGAAAAAATTAAGTCAGCATGTATTTCATCACTAATAATGAGCACGTGGTATTTTTTACAGAGTTCAGCTAAAGTTAAGAGTTCTTGTTTAGACCAAACACGTCCACCTGGGTTTTGTGGATTACATAAAACAAATAATTTCACTTGCTCTTCAACCAGTTTCTTTTCGATGTCTTCAAAATCCATTTTAAATTGATTGTTCTCCATTAATAGTGTAGAACGAATACAGCGGCGTTTATTTAATTCAATCATAGTTGAAAAAGGTGTATAAACAGGATCGTGAATCATAATAGCGTCTTGTTCGTTGGTTAGAGCCTGAATAATAACGGCAATACTAGGAACAACTCCTGGTGCAAATAAAATAGCGTCTTTTGTTAATTCCATTTGATGGTGCTCTTTTTGCCAGTGAATAATAGCGTTATAAAGAGTGTCAGGAGGAGTGGCGTAGCCTAAAATACGAGTATCAAGAACGCCCTTTAATGAATCAAGTATGGGTTGTGGACTGGAAAAATCCATATCGGCTACCCACATAGGTAAAACTTCTTCGCAACCAAATTGTTGATCTAAATTATTCCATTTAAGTCCTAAACTGTCTTTACGGTCGATAACTTCGTCAAACGAATAGTCCATATAAACACTCCCTTTGTCTTGTAATAAAATAATTTTGTTCATCTCTGTCCCAGTATACGTTAATAAAGATAGTGATTCTATAACTATTTACCTTTCATAAAAAAAGAATCAGACTTTGAAAGCGAATACTATTTTCATAAATTTTATCGTTATGATACAATTAAGAAGCAAATAAATAGAAGATTTTTATAAACGTATTAAAATGAGGTGACCGGGTGGATTATAAAATTGGGATGATAGTTAAAGGGAAAATAACAGGTATTCAACCTTATGGTGCATTTGTTTCTTTGGATAAAGAGACGCAAGGATTAATTCATATTTCCGAATGCACGCATGGATACGTTAAAAATCTAAATGATGTATTAACTGTTGGAGACACAATGGATATTATGATTTTAGATATCGATGAGTATACAAAGAAAATTAGTCTGTCATTAAGAGTACTAGAAGAACAAAATCATTTCCAGTACCATTCTAAAAAAAGAAAATACCGCCAAGAAAAAACGGATCGTGATGGATTTGATACTATCCGTGAGTTAATGCCGTATTGGATCAAAGAAGCTAAAGACGATGAAGCAAGGCAAATAAACTGAGGAAGATTTATTTGTTCTTTGTGCTGTATTAAAAATTTATCTATTTACTGACTGGATTTAAAAACTTAAGCGTGAGGTGTTTGAAAATGACAGAAAGACAACGGGTAGCTGGAACTATAATGACGCATAGCCCAGAAGGTAAATACTTATTTTTAGTGAAGGAAGAAAATGAAAAAGTTTCCTTTCCAGTAACTCAGATTCTTGATACACAAACAGGGTTAGCGTGTATTTTAGAAGAACTAAAGCAACAGTTAGCTATTGATATCCACAATCTAAACTTATTTGAATTAACAAATGCAGTTGTTAACGGAAAGAATATTCCCTTATTTGTATTTGAAGTTGCAAACAAAGAGATACAGGTAAGTACTATTTTGAAAGAAAATTTAGCGCATCTCTCTTTTGTTCAATCAGCTACTTTAAAAGAAGCTCTTGAAGAATGGGAAATTACTGGTGTTCCACAATTTTAAAATAAAAATAACAAACAGCATGCCACGTGAAATCATGCTGTTTTTTCTTGCTATTTCTATAAAAAACTACTAAAGTTAAGAAAGTATGATAAATGAAGCAAGGGTACATTTATAAATACATAAAATGATGGAGGGATTTACATGGGACACATTAAATTTGACTATTCAAAAATCGACAAATTTGTTCAAGCACATGAAATTTCAAATATGCAACAGCAAGTGACTACTGCGGATAAAATGTTGCGTAAGGGAACAGGTGCAGGAAGTGACTATTTGGGTTGGATTGACTTGCCTAAAAATTATGATAAAGAAGAATTTTCTCGTATCAAAGCTGCAGCAAAAAAAATCCAAAATGATTCAGAAGTTTTAGTGGTTATTGGTATTGGTGGATCATATCTAGGTGCTAAAGCGGCACTAGATTTTTTAAATCATTCATTCTATAACGTTCTTCCTAAAGAAGATAGAAAACAGCCGCAAGTTTTCTTTGCCGGTAATAGTATTAGTTCATCGTATCTAAGCGACTTGATTGATGTTATTGGAGACAAAGATTTTTCTGTAAATATCATTTCAAAATCAGGTACAACAACAGAGCCAGCAATCGCGTTTCGTATCTTTAAAGAAATGTTAGAAAAGAAATATGGCAAAGATGAAGCTAAAAAACGAATTTATGCAACAACAGACAAAGCAAAAGGTGCTTTAAAAGAAGAAGCTAATGCACAAGGATATGAATCTTTCATTATCCCAGATGACATCGGCGGACGTTTTTCAGTATTAACAGCAGTAGGTTTATTGCCTATTGCAGCAAGTGGAGCAGATATCGATGCTTTGATGCAGGGTGCAGCAGATGCAGTAGACGCTTTTAGCAGCGATAAGTTAGAAGAAAATGAAGCTTACCAATATGCAGCTATTCGTAATGCACTATATCGTAAAGGCAAAACAACTGAAATATTGGTTAACTACGAACCAAACTTACAATATTTCTCAGAGTGGTGGAAACAGTTATTCGGCGAATCAGAAGGAAAAGATCAAAAAGGTATTTTTCCGGCAAGTGCAAACTTCTCCACTGATTTACATTCCGTTGGACAAACCATTCAAGATGGACAAAGAAATATCTTTGAAACGATTATTAAAGTAAATAAAGCTAAACACACATTGGTCATCCCAACAACGGCTGATGACTTAGATGGATTGGGTTATTTGCAAGGAAAGGAAATCGACTTTGTTAATACTAAAGCTTTCCAAGGCACTTTGTTAGCTCATACTGATGGAGACGTACCGAACTTGCTTGTAACGATTCCTGAAACGGATGCTTATACTTTAGGTTATTTGATGTATTTCTTTGAAATAGCAGTCGGTATTTCTGGTTACTTAAATGGGGTAAACCCATTTGATCAACCAGGAGTAGAAGCTTACAAAAAAAATATGTTTGCTCTATTGGGTAAGCCTGGATTTGAAGAATTAGCAAAAGAATTAAACGCACGTCTATAAAATAACGAATAAATACGAATCCTGATGTCGTATAGTCAAGGCAAGCAGCAACTAATCTAGTCATTGATTGCCTTGACTGTACCTATAATCAGGATTTTTTATTTTTTTTAATAGAAGATAATAGATTTACTACTATATAATAGACTGGAAGTGGAAAAATATGACTAGAAAATTAGTTGTCCGAAGAGCTGAGCTAAAAGATGAACCGTTCATCAAAGAAATGTTGCAACAAGCTGCACAGTGGTTACAAACAAAAGGCTCAAAGCAATGGAGTGGAATTTTAAAAGGTGAAGACAGGCATAATACTTCAGAAGCTATTAAGCGTGGCGAAGTTTTTATTGGCAGGATTGATGATCAACTAGCAGGGATGTTTGTTTTATGGAACCATCAAAGTGAATGGGATGAAGAATTTTGGGGTAAAGATTCAAGTGATGCTTATGTATATTTGCATCGTCTAACTGTTCAACGTAGTTTTTCAGGACAAGGGATATCAAAACAACTTTTATCTGAAGCGAAACTTTATGCTAAAAAGAAAAAAAATTCAGCAATACGTTTAGACTGTATAGCAGATAATGCCTACTTGAACAAACTGTATCAAGATATTGGATTCACTTATGTTGGAAAGAAAATAGATAGGATAGCAGACGGTGAAAAAAAAGATTTTCATCTCTATCAATGTGATTTAGATTCATTTAATTAAAAGATTGGCCTAAAAAAGAAAAAAAGCTGTTTTTCTATTGACCAATATTAATAAACTTGTTATATTAATAGAAGTTGTTACACAAGTTGTGCAACAGAATAATGAGATAAAGCATTAAAGAAAAAACATAGATGATGTGCTTGACAATGAATAACCATTCATGATAATATATTGAAGTCGTGTTGAACGAGGAAATCAATATTGAATAAATATACATTAATAAAAAATATTTATCTAAAAGTATTGACAAATTAAATGGCTTCTGGTAGTATTTAGAAGTTGTCAAAACGACAACGCAAACAAATTAGACCTTTGAAAACTGAACAAAGTAGAACAACAAACTGTGAACGGCGGTTCGGCCAAGGGTCGAACCAAAAGAAACAAAGTGAATAATTATTCGCTAGCAAGTCATTTTAATGAGCTTCAAGCATCGTTAAAAAGCGAAACAATCCTAACGGGTTGTTTCAACTTTTATGAGAGTTTGATCCTGGCTCAGGACGAACGCTGGCGGCATGCCTAATACATGCAAGTCGAACGCTTCTACTATTGAGTGCTTGCACTCGATAGTAGAGGAGTGGCGGACGGGTGAGTAACACGTGGGTAACCTGCCCATAAGTGGGGGATAACATTCGGAAACGGATGCTAATACCGCATAATTCTGATTGCCGCATGGCAGACAGATGAAAGGTGGCTTCGGCTACCGCTTATGGATGGACCCGCGGCGTATTAGCTAGTTGGTGAGGTAATGGCTCACCAAGGCAATGATACGTAGCCGACCTGAGAGGGTGATCGGCCACACTGGGACTGAGACACGGCCCAGACTCCTACGGGAGGCAGCAGTAGGGAATCTTCCGCAATGGACGAAAGTCTGACGGAGCAATGCCGCGTGAGTGAAGAAGGTTTTCGGATCGTAAAACTCTGTTGTTAGAGAAGAACAAGGATGAGAGTAACTGCTCATCCCCTGACGGTATCTAACCAGAAAGCCATGGCTAACTACGTGCCAGCAGCCGCGGTAATACGTAGATGGCAAGCGTTGTCCGGATTTATTGGGCGTAAAGCGAGCGCAGGCGGTTCTTTAAGTCTGATGTGAAAGACCCCAGCTCAACTGGGGAAGGTCATTGGAAACTGGAGAACTTGAGTGCAGAAGAGGAGAGTGGAATTCCATGTGTAGCGGTGAAATGCGTAGATATATGGAGGAACACCAGTGGCGAAGGCGACTCTCTGGTCTGTAACTGACGCTGAGGCTCGAAAGCGTGGGGAGCAAACAGGATTAGATACCCTGGTAGTCCACGCCGTAAACGATGAGTGCTAAGTGTTGGGGGGTTTCCGCCCCTCAGTGCTGCAGCTAACGCATTAAGCACTCCGCCTGGGGAGTACGGCCGCAAGGCTGAAACTCAAAGGAATTGACGGGGACCCGCACAAGCGGTGGAGCATGTGGTTTAATTCGAAGCAACGCGAAGAACCTTACCAGGTCTTGACATCCTTTGACCACTCTAGAGATAGAGCTTTCCCTTCGGGGACAAAGTGACAGGTGGTGCATGGTTGTCGTCAGCTCGTGTCGTGAGATGTTGGGTTAAGTCCCGCAACGAGCGCAACCCCTATTATTAGTTGCCAGCATTCAGTTGGGCACTCTAGTGAGACTGCCGGTGATAAACCGGAGGAAGGTGGGGATGACGTCAAATCATCATGCCCCTTATGACCTGGGCTACACACGTGCTACAATGGATGGTACAACGAGTCGCAAGATCGCGAGGTCAAGCTAATCTCTTAAAGCCATTCTCAGTTCGGATTGCAGGCTGCAACTCGCCTGCATGAAGCCGGAATCGCTAGTAATCGCGGATCAGAACGCCGCGGTGAATACGTTCCCGGGTCTTGTACACACCGCCCGTCACACCACGAGAGTTTGTAACACCCGAAGTCGGTGAGGTAACCCTTTTGGGAGCCAGCCGCCTAAGGTGGGATAGATAATTGGGGTGAAGTCGTAACAAGGTAGCCGTATCGGAAGGTGCGGCTGGATCACCTCCTTTCTAAGGATATAACGGAACCGTCACAGTTGTTTTACTTTGTTTAGTTTTGAGAGGTCTAATCTTCTCAGAAAGTAAGTAGTTGTTCTTTGAAAACTGGATAGTGTTTAACATGTAAGAAAAGCAAGAAACCAAGAAAACATCGCGTTTTATTTTTTAATGTATTTCTTCACCTTAGGGTGAATGGAATAGTTAACATGACCATAGGTTAAGTTAATAAGGGCGCACGGTGGATGCCTTGGCACTAGGAGCCGAAGAAGGACGGGACTAACGCCGATATGCTTTGGGGAGCTGTAAGTAAGCTTTGATCCAGAGATTTCCGAATGGGGAAACCCAACACTCTTTATCGGGTGTTACTATTGACTGAATACATAGGTCAATAGAGGTAGACGCAGAGAACTGAAACATCTAAGTACCTGCAGGAAGAGAAAGAAAAATCGATTCCCTGAGTAGCGGCGAGCGAAACGGGAATAGCCCAAACCAGAAAGCTTGCTTTCTGGGGTTGTAGGACTGAACACATAGAGTCATAAATGAACGAAGTAGGAGAAGCGACCTGGAAAGGTCCGCCGAAGAGGGTAAAAGCCCCGTAACTGAAACTTTGTTCACTCTGATCAGTATCCTGAGTACGGCGGAACACGAGAAATTCCGTCGGAATCCGGGAGGACCATCTCCCAAGGCTAAATACTCCCTAGTGACCGATAGTGAACCAGTACCGTGAGGGAAAGGTGAAAAGAACCCCGGAAGGGGAGTGAAACAGCACCTGAAACCGTGTGCTTACAAGTAGTTAGAGCCCGTTAATGGGTGATAGCGTGCCTTTTGTAGAATGAACCGGCGAGTTACGATCCCATGCGAGGTTAAGTTGATGAGACGGAGCCGTAGCGAAAGCGAGTCTGAATAGGGCGAATGAGTATGTGGTCGTAGACCCGAAACCAAGTGATCTACCCATGTCCAGGTTGAAGGTGCGGTAATACGCACTGGAGGACCGAACCCACGTATGTTGAAAAATGCGGGGATGAGGTGTGGGTAGCGGAGAAATTCCAATCGAACTTGGAGATAGCTGGTTCTCTCCGAAATAGCTTTAGGGCTAGCCTCGGAATTAGAATCATGGAGGTAGAGCAACTGTTTGGACTAGGGGCCCTTCTCGGGTTACCGAATTCAGATAAACTCCGAATGCCATTGATTTATATCCGGGAGTCAGACTACGAGTGATAAGATCCGTAGTCGAGAGGGAAACAGCCCAGACCACCAGCTAAGGTCCCAAAGTTTATGTTAAGTGGAAAAGGATGTGGGGTTGCTTAGACAACTAGGATGTTGGCTCAGAAGCAGCCATCATTTAAAGAGTGCGTAATAGCTCACTAGTCGAGTGACCCTGCGCCGAAAATTTACCGGGGCTAAACATAACACCGAAGCTGTGGATAGAACTTAGGTTCTATGGTAGGAGAGCGTTCTAAGGGCGTCGAAGCTAGACCGTGAGGACTGGTGGAGCGCTTAGAAGTGAGAATGCCGGTATGAGTAGCGAAAGACGGGTGAGAATCCCGTCCACCGAATGACTAAGGTTTCCTGGGGAAGGCTCGTCCTCCCAGGGTTAGTCGGGACCTAAGTCGAGGCCGATAGGCGTAGACGATGGACAACAGGTTGAGATTCCTGTACCAGTTTGTTTTGTTTGAACAATGGAGGGACACAGTAGGCTAAGGAATACGCACTGTTGGATATGTGCGTCCAAGCAACAAGTCTTGAGGTGAGTCAAATGCTTGCCTCTATTAAGGACAAGTTGTGATGGGGAGAGAAATTAAGTATCGAAGTTCCCGATGTCACACTGTCAAGAAAAGCTTCTAGTTAGAAACAATCTGCCCGTACCGCAAACCGACACAGGTAGTCGAGGAGAGAATCCTAAGGTGTGCGAGCGAACTCTCGTTAAGGAACTCGGCAAAATGACCCCGTAACTTCGGGAGAAGGGGTGCTGACCAATTGGTCAGCCGCAGTGAATAGGCCCAAGCAACTGTTTATCAAAAACACAGGTCTCTGCTAAATCGAAAGATGACGTATAGGGGCTGACGCCTGCCCGGTGCTGGAAGGTTAAGAGGATGGGTTAGCTCTCGAGCGAAGCTCAGAATTGAAGCCCCAGTAAACGGCGGCCGTAACTATAACGGTCCTAAGGTAGCGAAATTCCTTGTCGGGTAAGTTCCGACCCGCACGAAAGGCGTAATGATTTGGGCACTGTCTCAACGAGAGACTCGGTGAAATTATAGTACCTGTGAAGATGCAGGTTACCCGCGACAGGACGGAAAGACCCCATGGAGCTTTACTGCAGTTTGATATTGAGTGTTTGTACAGCTTGTACAGGATAGGTAGGAGCCTATGAAGCCAGGACGCTAGTCTTGGTGGAGGCAATGGTGGGATACTACCCTTGCTGTATGACCACTCTAACCCTCAGCCATGATCTGGCTGGGAGACAGTGTCTGACGGGCAGTTTGACTGGGGCGGTCGCCTCCTAAAGTGTAACGGAGGCGCCCAAAGGTTCCCTCAGAATGGTTGGAAATCATTCGTAGAGTGTAAAGGCAGAAGGGAGCTTGACTGCGAGACCTACAAGTCGAGCAGGGACGAAAGTCGGGCTTAGTGATCCGGTGGTTCCGTATGGAAGGGCCATCGCTCAACGGATAAAAGCTACCCTGGGGATAACAGGCTTATCTCCCCCAAGAGTCCACATCGACGGGGAGGTTTGGCACCTCGATGTCGGCTCATCGCATCCTGGGGCTGTAGTCGGTCCCAAGGGTTGGGCTGTTCGCCCATTAAAGCGGTACGCGAGCTGGGTTCAGAACGTCGTGAGACAGTTCGGTCCCTATCCGTCGCGGGCGCAGGAAATTTGAGAGGAGCTGTCCTTAGTACGAGAGGACCGGGATGGACACACCGCTGGTGTACCAGTTGTTCTGCCAAGAGCATCGCTGGGTAGCTATGTGTGGACGGGATAAACGCTGAAAGCATCTAAGCGTGAAGCCCCCCTCAAGATGAGATTTCCCATCACGTAAGTGAGTAAGACCCCTGAGAGATGATCAGGTAGATAGGTTGGAAGTGGAAGTACAGCGATGTATGGAGCGGACCAATACTAATCGGTCGAGGACTTAACCATTTTTAAACGATGAAGAAACGGTTTTATTGTCTTATAGTTAAACACTATCCAGTTTTGAGAGAACAACGTTCTCTTATAACTAAAAGATGTGTGGTGGCGATGGCAAGAAGGTCACACCTGTTCCCATGCCGAACACAGTAGTTAAGCTTCTTAGCGCCGATGGTAGTGAAGGGTTTCCCTTTGTGAGAGTAGGACGCTGCCGCGCATCTAATAGTTTTTTTCTCATATGGAAGTTTAGCTCAGCTGGGAGAGCATCTGCCTTACAAGCAGAGGGTCGGCGGTTCGATCCCGTCAACCTCCACCATGAGTCATTAGCTCAGTTGGTAGAGCATCTGACTTTTAATCAGAGGGTCGCAGGTTCGAATCCTGCATGACTCATAACTATTCATTAAAATGACTAGTTATGCCATATTTTAGCGGGTGTGGCGGAATTGGCAGACGCACTAGATTTAGGATCTAGCGTCGAAAGACGTGGGGGTTCAAGTCCCTTCACCCGCACCATATTTTCAAGCCGGCTTAGCTCAGTTGGTAGAGCATCTGATTTGTAATCAGAGGGTCGAGGGTTCAACTCCTTTAGCCGGCACCATTAGCGGAAGTAGTTCAGTGGTAGAACGCCACCTTGCCAAGGTGGAGGTCGCGGGTTCGAACCCCGTCTTCCGCTTACTAGGTCATCTAGTAAGCGATGTAACAATCGTAACTTGTTCAAAATGCCGGGGTGGCGGAACAGGTAGACGCACAGGACTTAAAATCCTGCGGTGAGTGATCATCGTGCCGGTTCGATTCCGGCCCTCGGCACCATATATTGCACCCATAGCTCAATTGGATAGAGTACCTGACTACGAATCAGGCGGTTAGAGGTTCGACTCCTCTTGGGTGCATTTCATTTAAATTAAAATGGAAATTCCAGAATGACTCAACGTACGGGAAGTAGCTCAGCTTGGTAGAGCACTTGGTTTGGGACCAAGGGGTCGCAGGTTCGAATCCTGTCTTCCCGATTTTAAATGTTGGGGCCTTAGCTCAGCTGGGAGAGCGCCTGCCTTGCACGCAGGAGGTCAGCGGTTCGATCCCGCTAGGCTCCACTTATTTAAATTTTTAAGACTTATTTTGGCGGTGTAGCTCAGCTGGCTAGAGCGTCCGGTTCATACCCGGGAGGTCGGGGGTTCGATCCCCTTCGCCGCTATTACAATTTAAAAAGATCTTGGACCTTTAGCTCAGTTGGTTAGAGCAGACGGCTCATAACCGTCCGGTCGCAGGTTCGAGTCCTGCAAGGTCCATTAATCATTTTGTATTGATTGATTACCTTTTATATTAAAGGGACTATTTATTTTAATAAATGGAGGATTACCCAAGTCTGGCTGAAGGGAACGGTCTTGAAAACCGTCAGGTGTGTAAAAGCACGCAAGAGTTCGAATCTCTTATCCTCCTTAGTTACAAATTTAATATTATCGCGGGGTGGAGCAGTTGGCAGCTCGTCGGGCTCATAACCCGAAGGTCACAGGTTCAAGTCCTGTCCCCGCAATGAATACCATAGAATAAATTTGGTATATGCAAAAAGGTCTCGTGGTGTAGGGGTTAACATGTCTGCCTGTCACGCAGAAGATCGCGGGTTCGATTCCCGTCGAGACCGTTTTGCGAGTGTAGTTTAGTGGTAAAACCACAGCCTTCCAAGCTGTTGATGCGAGTTCGATTCTCGTCACTCGCTTTTTTTATGGGCCTATAGCTCAGCTGGTTAGAGCGCACGCCTGATAAGCGTGAGGTCGATGGTTCGAGTCCATTTAGGCCCATTTAATTTTATTTTTTAATTTTGGGGAAGTACTCAAGTGGCTGAAGAGGCGCCCCTGCTAAGGGTGTAGGTCGTTAACGCGGCGCGAGGGTTCAAATCCCTCCTTCTCCGTTTCGTTTTTTATAAAGGCCCGTTGGTCAAGTGGTTAAGACACCGCCCTTTCACGGCGGTATCACGGGTTCGAATCCCGTACGGGTCATGTGATTTAACTTAATAAATTTAAATTATTGCTTTTCAGATGGAGGATTACCCAAGTCTGGCTGAAGGGAACGGTCTTGAAAACCGTCAGGTGTGTAAAAGCACGCAAGAGTTCGAATCTCTTATCCTCCTTAGTTACAAATTTAATATTATCGCGGGGTGGAGCAGTTGGCAGCTCGTCGGGCTCATAACCCGAAGGTCACAGGTTCAAGTCCTGTCCCCGCAATTACTTTCACTCTATTTTTTAAGAGAGAAAAGTTTAGCTTTGTTAGAAATTTTTTACTTATTATTATCGCGGGGTGGAGCAGTTGGCAGCTCGTCGGGCTCATAATCCGAAGGTCACAGGTTCAAGTCCTGTCCCCGCAATAAATATCATAATACCAATATGATATTATATTAAAAATGGTCTCGTGGTGTAGGGGTTAACATGTCTGCCTGTCACGCAGAAGATCGCGGGTTCGATTCCCGTCGAGACCGTTAATTAAATATATGGCCCGGTAGCTCAGTTGGTAGAGCACTTGATTGAAGCTCAAGGTGTCGGCAGTTCGATTCTGTCCCGGGCCATTTTTTGCGGGTGTAGTTTAGTGGTAAAACCACAGCCTTCCAAGCTGTTGATGCGAGTTCGATTCTCGTCACCCGCTTTTTTTTTATGGGCCTATAGCTCAGCTGGTTAGAGCGCACGCCTGATAAGCGTGAGGTCGATGGTTCGAGTCCATTTAGGCCCATTATTATCTAGTTAAAAGGCCCGTTGGTCAAGTGGTTAAGACACCGCCCTTTCACGGCGGTATCACGGGTTCGAATCCCGTACGGGTCATAATAGAATAAAAGAAAAATCAAGTCCAAGTAGAAGGGGCTTGATTTTTCTTTTTTTTTAATAGGAGTTATTATTGTAGGAAAGTTTTAGTACTAATAACTAAAGCAAATAGAAACAAAAAGATAATAGCAAATAGGTTTAGTTGCTTGAGCTTTATTGAAAAGGATTTTGTACGAGCTGATGCTCGATAAAGAGAAAGTAAGTTCCATGCGGTGGGCAAACTTATTAGCAATAAGAGAGAAAAGTAACTAAAAGATAGCGATAAAATAAAAATACTACTTATATACAAAAAAATGAGTAAGCTCAGAGCTAGGAGGCGATTTTTCTTTAGTGATTCTGGTTGTTTTGCTTTAATCGTGTGATCAGTTAATTCTATTATTAAAGCTAATAGAATTGAAGGAACGCTCCATAAAAAGATAGTATTAGGAATAAAAAATAATTGAATAAAGAAACTAATATAGGTTAGAATACCACCTTTAAAAATAGCTTTCATGCTAATCAGTAGCCACTTCAAATCATTTTCTTTAAAATAAATCTGTCCTTGGATAAGGATACTGTAGAACACTAGTAGTAATCCAATTAAAAGGTGAGAAGATAAAGTTAGAGAACTAATGATTAGTAGATTGATAGCTTCAATAATTAATAAAGAAGCTTTTATTTTTTTGTTCTCTTTTTGAAATTCAGTTGCAATGATTTTTTCTAAAAATTGATTCATTAGAATAAAAAGATAAAGTCCGATAACTAGTAATGAATTTACAGTTGAAAGCTGTGCTGCATAAATAGTTCCAATTAAAATATAAGCTAAGGGACTAATGAAAATAAGGAAAAGTGGGTGGAAAAAAAAAGCTTTTATTTTTGTTGGTAAAGATTGGTGCATTGTAAGACCCCTTTCGCTGAATGTGCTACCTCTATCTTACCAAAAATAAAGCAAGAGCACAGTATAAAGATAGGCTATCATTTAAAATATTTATTTAGCTAACCACCAGGAAGTATGTTAAAATGTATAAGGTTTGCAAATGGATTCCCGAGAGGATCTGCTTTGTAAGAAGAGCGGAGAAGCCTTGTAACCGAAACTATCAAAGGGGGAACAAAGAATGACAGAAAGAAAATTGTTTACATCTGAGTCTGTATCAGAAGGACATCCAGATAAGATGGCTGATCAAATTAGTGACGCTATTTTAGATGATATTATTGCTAAAGATCCAGATGCACGAGTTGCGTGTGAAACAACTGTTACGACAGGCTTAGTACTAGTTGTGGGAGAGATATCTACTTCTACTTATGTAGATATTCAAAAAGTAGTGCGTGAAACAATTAGAGGAATAGGGTATACCAGAGCTAAATTTGGTTTTGACGCAGATACTTGTGCAGTTATTGTTGCAATCGATGAACAATCAGCTGATATAGCTCAAGGAGTGAATGATTCTGTTGAGTACAAAGAAATGAATGATGATGCTCTTGATCAAATTGGTGCAGGAGACCAAGGGTTAATGTTTGGTTTTGCAATTGATGAGACACCTGAGTTAATGCCTTTACCTATTTCGTTAAGTCATCGTTTAGTTAAACGATTGGCAGAATTGAGAAAGGACAAGACGCTTAACTATTTAAGACCAGATGCTAAATCTCAAGTAACGGTTGAATATGATGAAAACGGTAAACCACTACGGGTGGATACGGTTGTTGTAAGTACACAACATCATCCAGATACAACGATTGAAACATTAAAAGAGGATATCATAAAATTAGTTATTGAAGCAGTTATACCAACTGAATTATTAGATGCAGATACTAAATACTTTATCAATCCTACAGGACGATTTGTTATTGGAGGACCTCAAGGGGATTCTGGATTAACCGGTCGTAAGATTATTGTTGATACGTATGGTGGGTATGCTCGTCATGGTGGTGGAGCTTTTTCTGGAAAAGATCCAACGAAAGTAGACCGCTCTGCTAGCTACGCTGCTCGTTATATTGCCAAAAATATTGTGGCAGCTAACTTGGCTAGTAAATGTGAAGTCCAATTAGCTTATGCTATTGGAGTAGCTCAACCAGTCTCTATTGCTATTGACACTTTTGGAACAAGTAAAGTACCTGAGAGCCAATTGATTGCAGCTGTAAGAGTTAATTTTGATTTACGTCCTGCTGGAATTATCAAGATGCTAGATCTCCAAAGACCGATTTACAAGCAAACAGCAGCATACGGTCACTTTGGAAGAACAGATATCGATTTACCTTGGGAGAAAACAGACAAGATAGATGATTTGAAAAAATTCTTAGCTTAATAGTAAATGATCGCATACGATACCTTTATAAGATAGAGGTATCGTATGCGTTTTGTATTTATTATATGTTAAATGATATAGGTTACATAAATTGATAACGAATTGGAGAAAGATATGGAAAGAAATAAAAAACAAACAAATGTAAAAATTGTAACACTAGCTATTTTTGTAGCAACCTTTATGACTGCTGTTGAAGGTACGATTGTATCGACGGCTATGCCTACTATTATAGGAAGCCTTGAAGGAATCGCTATTATGAACTGGGTATTTTCTATTTACTTATTAACAAACGCTATTATGACGCCAATATATGGTAAGTTATCGGATATGATTGGAAGAAAACCAATATTAATTATTGGATTACTTATTTTCGTTATTGGTTCATCTTTATGTGGTCTCTCACAATCAATGAGCCAACTTATTCTCTTTAGAGCGATTCAAGGAATTGGTGCGGGAGCTATCATGCCGGTAACATCTACGATTATCGCTGATATTTATCCTTTGGAAAAACGAGCAAAAATCATGGGCTTTAATGGAGCAGCATGGGGAATAGCTGGCATTTTCGGACCTTTATTGGGTGGGTTTATAGTAGATATTTTAAGCTGGCACTGGATTTTCTATATCAATGTCCCAATCGGTATTATAACTATTATTTTAGTAGCTCTATTTTTACATGAAGATTTTTCTTATGAAAGAAAAGCAATCGATTATTTAGGTAGTCTGACTTTAACAGGCACACTATTATTTGCGCTTTATGGTATACAAGTTATTGGAGATAAAGGTGTATTTGAGTTCTCTTTATTAATCTGGTTTGTTTTTGCTGTTCTAAGTTTTATTGCCTTTATTTATGTAGAAAAACGAGCAGTCGATCCTATTTTACCGTTGAGTTTATTTAGTAACCGAACCTTTGTCATCCAAAATTTAGTAGCAGCCTTAGTTAGTGGTTTTTTAATTGGTGTAGATGTTTATATTCCAATGTGGATGCAAGGTTTGAAAGGTTTGAAAGCAGCATTGGGAGGATTTGCTATCACACCTATGTCTTTTACGTGGGTGTTAGGCTCATTCATTGCAGGACAGTTAATGTTTAAACAACCCGTTAAAACAATTCTGACAAGTAGTCTAGTTATTATTAGTATTAGTGCATTAATTATTACTCAGTTACCACTAGCTACACCTTTTTATGTTTTCTTATTGGTGACAGCATTAATTGGTTTGGGTATGAGTCTTGCCATCACGACGACAACCGTAACAATCCAAAATATTGTACCTAAAAATCAAATTGGCGTTGCTACATCCGTTAATACCTTATTTCGAATTTTAGGACAAACGATTATGATTTCAATTTATGGGATTATCTTGAATAAACGAATGGCAGAACAACTGATTATCCAACAATCAGCAGGTGTAGAAAGCAAGATGATGAATGAATTAATTAATCCATTAACAGCTATCAATCTAGACCCTGATTTATTACCTATCCTGAGAAATATTCTATATGTAGGTGTTCATGATGTTTTCTTCTATGGGTTTATTACTGTAGCACTAGCTCTGGTTATCAATCAATTTGATAAAAGAATAAATATCTACTAAAATAAAAAGCTTGTACATTAAGATTTAAAAATCTTTTAATGTACAAACTTTTTTTATTTTTTTTCAATAGCAATTAAAAAAGGTGGAGCATTCTTTTGGTTAATAAAACCGTAGTATAAAACAGTATATGAATCTTGGGTTAAATCCTTAGTAAAATCTACAATTGCTGACTTTTCTAGTTCTCCACCTGGATGGCCAGAGTAGACCGTTAATAACAGTAAGCCACCTTTTCTCAGACGAGGTAAAATTAGTTCTACTGCTTGGATAGTTGTTTCACCTTTGGTTATAATTTTCTTGTCTCCTTTAGGCAAATAGCCTAAGTTAAAAACAGCAGCAGCAATTTCAGTGTTTTCTGGTATAAAATGATTTAGATTTTCATGACCTTCATTGTAAAGAGAAACTTGCTCTAAAAGACTAGTTAGCATTAATTTTTCTTTCGTTGTCTTAATAGCTTGAGTTTGAATGTCAAAACCAAAAACATGACCAGTTTCGCCAACTAATTTAGCTAACAAAATAGTATCCCCGCCATTTCCAACAGTAGCATCAATAACGGTATCGCCATTGATAATCGTATTTTTTAAAAGAGTATGACTGTAGCGAAGTGCATTTTCAATCATCATTTAAATCTCCTTATCAGTTAGTAGAATTCATTATAATAAATTACTCCTACTTTATGAATTTTGAAAATAGAGCAATCAGTAGTGCTAACCATGAAGCACCTAATAAATAGCCTCCTATAATATCAGAAGGAAAGTGTACACCAACGTAAATTCTACTTAAGCCAATTAATAAGATAAGCAAAACAGCAGCGATTAGAGCAATAAAAGATAACGTACTTTTTTTGTAAAGATGAAAGATTAAGAAAGCGAACCCTCCATAACAAATCATTGAACCCATAGCATGTCCACTTGGAAAACTAAATCCTCCTTGCATAATTAAATGTTCGATAGCAGGCCGTTCACGCTGGAAAATAAGTTTTACCAGTACGTTTAAAGCGCCAGCTCCTAAAATAGATTGTAAAATATACCAAATAGCTAAATTTGTTTTTTTAGACTTCCAAATAAGAAAAAAGCTAAACAATAAAACTAAAATTGCCATAATTGGTACTCCGCCAAACTCAGTAATGAAGACAAAGAAAGCAGTATTTTTTTCTGAGGCATTAGATAGAATTGAATGAGTAATAAACTGATCAAACCAAGTTACCCAATTAGAATTTGACTGAACGCCAAAGGCAACAGTACAAAAAGTAGGAAAAACAATAAACTAATAAGAAAAGCAGGTTGATAGTTAGTAGATTTTTTTTGCATCGTTTCACACTTTCTAAAAGTAATTTTATTATTTTGATAATAATAATTGTGAATAATAGCTTATTTTACCATAAATTTTCAAGCTAGACAATTGAATAAGAAAGCTGGTTTGTGTCAAGTTTTTCTCGGTCGTCCTATTACTAGGCTAGTTTGGCGTTCTACTTTTGTACACCTATCTGCTACCGCACGGCTTTGCCGTTTGCTGGCCCATCTGTTTGGAGAACGTTCCAAAAAAATGGACCCTTCCCCAAACAGACAGGAATTATCGAAAACTTTTAATTAACTGCCCCATTGCTGAAGAATGAGGGGCATACAACGGAATCGTTCCTTTCTTTGCCCCAACTGACTGACGCGTCTTTTGATGCATTAAAGACGATACACGAACGGTTTGTTTCACCTTACGTTGTTGTCTTGTACTTCTAGTTTGCTGGTGAAGATATGCTTCACGTAACGTTTGATTTAAGATCCCTTGTTTCACTTTCACCATGGCTTCACAACCGACTTCGCTCCAATGCATTCCACGTTTTTTCATCCGAAAAGAAATATGGCGTTGATTCGATTCCATTGCGCCTAAACCTCTGGCATCCTTCGGTACTTGTTCTACTTTTTCTCGCCAATCAAAAATCCGATCCCAATTTCTTAAAAGATAAGTTCGAAAACTAGCCAGTTTTTCTACTGCTTGTGTTTCTTCTAAGGTACTTTCATAAGTGTCCAACCAGATCGTTAGGGCCTCTAAATCATGTTTTTTAAGCGCTTGATGAATGTTCTGTTTAAAGAGATTACTTTGTACACCAAAAGCACGGTTCAGGCCTTGAAAGATGTGATAAGCGTCTAATTGATTCAACACGGGATAATTCGACTGCGAAAAAGTTTCTTGGAATTTATCTGCGGTATAGCCTGGTCCACCATCGCTATTGGTAATGATTTGAGCGTGTTGTAACGCGTAATGAGTCGCTGTAAAAGCTTGTACTTCTGCCCAAAAACCAGCCGTCTTTTTAGTCGTCATAATGGCTTTAGGCTCCTTCAAGGAGACTCTCTTTCCATTTTTCTGCCAGCCTTCATAAACAAGTGCATGATGAACCTCTAAACTTTTTTTCTTTGTTGTCCCACGGACAAATACACCATCTGCTTCGGCATAGAAATAATCGACTTTTTTTCCTCCTGGTAACGCTGCTGACTCTTCTAGCTCAATCACCATTTCTTCGTCTTCACGCGCTTGTGCTTCTCCCACTCGTTTAAGGAGGCTGCCTACTGTTTGATGGCTCATCGCTACTGCTGTCCATTCTTTCAGTGTTTCAGCGGTGTCCCGATAGGTACACTTACTGGCTAACTCTGCTACTTTGACTTCTACGAGCGGACTATGACGTTGGTATTTTCGAATCCCCAACCACTCATCTAATGGATAATGATTTTGATTCTCTTGATCTGCCATTAAAGTACGACGGTAACGGACAGGCCCAAAAATAAATTGGACTGTTTTCCAATCTTCTCGCTTTACTTTCCATCCTTCTTGTTGCTTTTGTTCCTTAATCGTTTGGTTTACGTGTATAAATATATCTCCTAATAATTCCGTAAATACTTCATACATATAAAGCTGAATAGATTCTTCTGTAGCAATTAAATCGCTTGATTCCTTTATTATTTCGTATAATTTTGATATAATGTTATCCATAAGAAGGCCTCTTCCATTTATGTATTTGCCGCGTAAGCATACATTTATGATAGAACGCCTTCTTTATTTTTGCTAGTAAAAAGATAATATCCTCTCGAGAACTATTTTACACGTACAGAAAGCTGGATAGCGGGTTAAAAAGAGAGTTAATTTAAAGGTATGTTATCATTACAATTGTGTGTCGTATATTAAAATGGTTGTCACAATCAAAGTCCACCTATGAAATGCGTGTATAGAGCGCTATAATAAAGTAAATAGTAAAAGTTAAGAGTATTTCAATAAACACTACAGTTATTTTATTGTGGAATTTATCTAAAATAGGAGGTATAGTATTGGATAAAACTAGAAAAGAAAGAATAGATGCTATTACTAATAAGAGAACTATCACTCAATTCACTCAGTCACATATGATGTATAAAAGAGGAACGGCAGTTTTCAGTACGACCTTGTTAATTGGTTTATTAACGTTTCCTTCTTTTTCAGTAGTAGCTACCACTGACGCTTCAGAAAATTCTAACAAGGAAAAACTGGATAATTTTAATGAAGTTTCAGAGAAAACAATAAAAATATACGAAGAAATTAAAATAGAAATTACACAAGATCTCTCAGAAGATGCAAAAAATGAAAGAGATCAAAAAATCAAAGATCTAAAACTTTTTTTAGGTGAAGAAAAATTTAAAAAAATTAACTTTGAAGAGCTAACGATTGATGAAATTGAAGAATTAAGTAATAAGATGTTTGCGGTTGAAAGAACAAATGGCTTATCTGTAAATGATGGAGAAGAAATTACTAGTACATATAAATCAGGTATAGAAAACAATTTGAATAGAGGTACTGCAGTAGTCGATCAAGCTGCAGCAGAGAGATTAGCTGCAGAGAAATTTACAGTCGATCAAGCTGCAGCAGAGAGATTAGCTGCAGAGAAATTTACAGTCGATCAAGCTGTAGCGGAGAGAGTAGCTGCAGAGAAATATACAGCTGATCAAGCTGCAGCGGAGAGAGTAGCTGCAGAAAAATCTAGAGCTGATCAAGCTGCAGCGGAGAGAGTAGCTGCAGAAAAATCTAGAGCTGATCAAGCCGCAGCGGAGAGAGTAGCTGCAGAAAAATCTAGAGCTGATCAAGCCGCAGCGGAGAGAGTAGCTGCAGAAAAATCTAGAGCTGATCAAGCCGCAGCGGAGAGAGTAGCTGCAGAAAAATCTAGAGCTGATCAAGCCGCAGCGGAGAGAGTAGCTGCAGAAAAATCTAGAGCTGATCAAGCTGCAGCGAAGAGAGTAGCAACTAAAAAAGCAGGGAAAGCAGATTTAGCTAAAATATATATTGTTAAATCAGGAGATACATTAAATGAAATTTCAAAAGCACATAGGATTTCTTTAGCTGAACTAAAGGGGTGGAATAATCTTTCTTCAAATTTAATTCATCCAGGCGATGCTTTAGCTGTAAATAAATCAGGTGCTGAAATTGTGAAAAAATCGAACGAAGTAATAAATTCCAACAAAGGTATTGAAAAAATGTCCAATAAAGAATTTGTAAACTTTATTGGAGCTTACGCAGCAGAAGTAGCACCTAAAAACAATCTTTATGCTTCAGTAATGGTTGCTCAAGCAGCACTGGAAAGTGGGTACGGTAGTAGCAAGCTAGCAACAGCACCGAATCATAATTTATTTGGTATTAAGGGAAGCTACCAAGGCCAAACAGTCACAATGTATACTGACGAATATAGTGTCAAAGGTGGCTGGATTCGTCTTCCACAAAACTTTAAAAAGTATCCCTCTCATTCTGAATCATTACAAGATAATGCAAATCTATTAAAAAAAGGAACCAATTGGGATTCTAATTTTTATTCTGGTGCATGGATAGGTAATACAAGTAGCTATAGTGATGCTACAGCCTGGCTGCAAGGAAGATATGCAACAGATCCAAGCTATGCTTCAAAATTAAATAGAATTATTAAGGATAATAATTTAACTAGATTTGATAAAGGATACACAGGTGGAAATACATCTGATAAACCAACTACTATGCCGACACCAACACCAGAAGGCAACCCTTCTGACTCTGGTCAAACAGACTCAAATACAACAGTAACGTCAAATTACCAAGTTAAAAATGGTGACTCATTATGGGGTATTGCAGTGAGTAATAAGGTATCGGTAGCAAATTTAAAATCATGGAATAATTTGAAATCTGATGTTATCTATATAGATCAAAAGCTACTCATTAAAGAGACAGTTACGACACCAACACCAGAAGGCAACCCTTCTGACTCTGGTCAAACAGACTCAAATACAACAGTAACGTCAAGTTACCAAGTTAAAAATGGTGACTCATTATGGGGTATTGCAGTGAGTAATAAGGTATCAGTAGCAAATTTAAAATCATGGAATAATTTGAAATCTGATGTTATCTATATAGGTCAAAGGCTACTCATTAAAGAGACAGTTACGACACCAACACCAGAAGGCAACCCTTCTAACTCTGGTCAAACAGATTCAAACACAACAGTAACGTCAAGTTACCAAGTTAAAAATGGTGACTCATTATGGGGTATTGCGGCGAGCAATAAGGTATCGGTAGTAAATTTAAAATCATGGAATAATTTGAAATCTGATGTTATCTATATAGATCAAAAGCTACTCATTAAAGAGACAGTTACGACACCAACACCAGAAGGCAACCCTTCTGACTCTGGTCAAACAGACTCAAATACAACAGTAACGTCAAGTTACCAAGTTAAAAATGGTGACTCATTATGGGGTATTGCAGTGAGTAATAAGGTATCGGTAGCAAATTTAAAATCATGGAATAATTTGAAATCTGATGTTATCTCTATAGGTCAAAAGCTACTCATTAAAGAGACAGTTACGACACCAACACCAGGAGTAAACAAACCTGACTCTGGTCAAACAGACTCAAATACAACAGTAACGTCAAGTTACCAAGTTAAAAATGGTGACTCATTATGGGGTATTGCGGCGAGCAATAAGGTATCGGTAGTAAATTTAAAATCATGGAATAATTTGAAATCTGATGTTATCTATATAGATCAAAAGCTACTCATTAAAGAGACAGTTACGACACCAACACCAGGAGTAAACAAACCTGACTCTGGTCAAACAGACTCAAATACAACAGTAACGTCAAGTTACCAAGTTAAAAATGGTGACTCATTATGGGGTATTGCGGCGAGCAATAAGGTATCGGTAGCAAATTTAAAATCATGGAACAATTTGAAATCTGATGTTATCTCTATAGGCCAAAAGCTACTCATTAAAGAGACAGTTACGACACCAACACCAGGAGTAAACAAACCTGACTCTGGTCAAACAGACTCAAATACAACAGTAACGTCAAGTTACCAAGTTAAAAATGGTGACTCATTATGGGGTATTGCAGCGAGTAATAAGGTATCGGTAGCAAACTTAAAATCATGGAATAAGTTGAAATCCGATGTTATCTATATAGGCCAAAAGTTAATATTTCAATCTGTAACACAAAATGTGCCTATAAAAGAAAATGCAACAAAAATATATCGTGTTTTACCTGGTGACACATTATGGGCTATTTCAAAAAAAATAAATATTCCAGTAACAAAATTAAAAGAGTGGAATTATTTGAAAACAGATATTATTTTTGTTGGTCAGTCCATTTTAATTAAATAAAAACAAATGATTTGCTAGTAAAAGGGTTAAACTTAGAGAAATCTAAAGTTTGCCCTTTTTTATTTCTTTTTTTAAATATAAATTGGTATATTAGGCGGAGACGCTAACGTTGTGTCTATCGACAACTGGACAACACGTTTAAAACTGGAAGTTTAAGATATGTCACTTGTTGACGAAAAAAATTAAATCTGTAGGCGTTGCTGAAATTAATAAAGTTTCAGTCTATAACATTAAAGCTATTGTTGGAACTGAAGTACAATTCGTCTCTGATGAAATAATTAAATTAAGAAAACAATCTATTTAAAAAGACTTTGGAGTTCTAGCTTTAAAGTCTAGTTGTATGGTTTATCAGGACGAAATAGAGCTTAGTTACTTGTTTTCACAAATTTAATTTATTGCTTAATTATTTAATAAGATAATGTCTACGTGTAATTAAAAATCCTGTTTTTTTCTTCTTGCTCACGGGGTCTTTATTTGATAGAATAAGGTAAATAGTTAAATATAAAGAAAAGGAATAGTAGAAATCCTTCTTTTATAGAGAGTGCATGGATGGTGGAAATGCATAAAGAACATTATCGAACTCACCTTGGATGTAGCTTTACTGAAATGAACAGTAAGTAAAGTCGTAACGCCTGCGTTAAAGGTAAGAAGAGTCTATACGATAATGTGTAGAAAATTTAGGTGGTACCACGATTATCGACTGATCCAATCGTCCTATGAGTAACAGAGTAAATATCTGGACTCATAGGGCGATTTTTAATTTTATAGACAAAAAGAGAAAGAGGGATAAAAGTTATGAGTTTTAGTCATAAGAAAATTGAGAAAAAGTGGCAACACCACTGGAAAGAACAAAATACGTTCAAAACAACAGAAGATACAGAAAAAGAAAAGTTTTATGCGTTAGATATGTTTCCTTATCCGTCTGGTCAAGGATTACACGTTGGTCACCCTGAAGGATATACAGCAACAGATATTCTTTCACGGGTGAAACGTGCACAAGGATACAATGTTTTACATCCCATGGGCTGGGATGCTTTTGGACTACCAGCAGAACAATATGCTTTAGATACGGGAAATGATCCTGCTGAATTTACGGCGAAAAATATTGAAACGTTCAGACGTCAAATCAATTCATTAGGCTTTAGTTATGATTGGGAACGCGAGATTAATACAACGGATCCTGATTACTATAAATGGACTCAATGGATTTTTACTAAATTATATGAAAAGGGCTTAGCTTATGAAGCAGAAGTAGCGGTTAACTGGTGTCCAGAATTAGGAACTGTTTTAGCAAATGAAGAAGTGATTGATGGCAAAAGCGAACGTGGCGGGTATCCGGTTTTTCGTAAACCAATGAAACAATGGATGTTAAAAATTACGGCATACGCAGAACGTTTATTAGATGATTTAGAATTAGTCGATTGGCCTGAAAGTATTAAAGAGATGCAGCGCAATTGGATAGGCAAGTCTGTTGGAGCTACTGTTAAATTTTCTGTTCAAGATTCAGATCAAGAATTTACGGTCTTCACAACACGTCCAGATACACTATTTGGAGCTACTTATTGTGTTTTAGCACCAGAAAAAGAGTTGGTAGGTAATATTACTACTTCAGAACAAAAAGAGACCGTTGAAGCTTACCTTAAAAAAGTTAGCCTTAAAAGTGATTTAGAAAGAACAGATTTAAATAAGGATAAAACCGGTGTCTTTACGGGAGCTTATGCAATTAATCCAGTAAATAGCGAGAAAATGCCTATTTGGATTGCGGATTATGTTCTGGCTTCTTATGGTACGGGAGCTATTATGGCTGTGCCTGCGCACGATCAACGTGACTATGATTTTGCGAAAACATTTGATTTAACGATTACCCCAGTTCTTGAAGGCGGAGATATTGCAGAAGAAGCCTTTTTAGAAGATGGGTTACACATTAACTCCGATTTCTTAAATGGATTAGATAAAGAAACAAGTATCACTAAAATGAATAACTGGTTGGAAGAAAATAAAGTAGGTCACCCAGAAACAACATACCGTTTGCGTGATTGGTTGTTTGCTCGTCAACGCTATTGGGGAGAACCTATTCCAGTTATTCATTGGGAAGATGGAACATCTACTACTCTGCCTGATGAAGAGTTGCCATTATTGTTACCAAAAACAGAACACATAAAACCTAGTGGAACAGGCGAGTCACCATTAGCAAATATTAAAGAATGGGTAAATGTAGTCAATCCTATTACTGGTATGAAAGGTCGTCGCGATACAAATACGATGCCACAATGGGCAGGCAGTTCATGGTATTTCTTACGTTTTATCGATCCTGGAAATCCTGATATGCTAGCTGATCCTGAAAAACTGAAGGAATGGTTGCCTGTCGATATTTATATTGGTGGAGCAGAACATGCTGTATTGCATCTATTGTATGCCCGTTTCTGGTATAAATTTTTATATGATATTGGAGTTGTACCGACAAAAGAACCTTTCCAAAAATTATTTAATCAAGGAATGATTCTTGGAGAAAATAATGAGAAGATGTCTAAATCAAAAGGCAATGTTGTCAATCCTGATGAAGTTGTCGAAAAATTTGGTGCAGATACGTTACGGATGTATGAAATGTTTATGGGTCCATTAGATGCATCAATTGCTTGGGATGAAAATGGATTAGAGGGTAGCCGTAAGTTCTTAGATCGCGTTTGGCGCTTATTGGTTGATGAAGAAGGCAAATTACGCGATCGCATTACGACTATCAATGATGGTTCGTTAGATCTTGTTTACCATCAAACAGTAAAAAAAGTAACAGAAGATTTTGAACAGCTGCGTTTTAACACGGCTATTTCACAATTGATGATTTTTGTAAACGAAGCTTACAAAGCGAAAGCTTTACCAGTCGATTACGTAAAAGGGTTTGTTCAGTTGCTAGCGCCAATCGCACCTCACTTAGGCGAAGAGCTATGGTCTATGCTCAATACTAAGGACGAAGGTATTTCTTATGTAGTATGGCCAAGTTACGAAGAATCATTCCTAACACAAGACGAAATTGAAGTCGTTTTTCAATTAAATGGTAAATTAAAAGCTAAAGCTAAAGCGCCAAAAGAAATAACAAAACAAGAATTAGAAGATTTAGCTTTGAATAATGAAAAAATGAAAGAATCATTAGCAGGTAAAACGATTCGAAAAGTGATTGTTGTTCCTGGAAGATTGGTTAATATTGTAGCAAACTAAAATCGAGAAATAGAGGACTAAAATGGTGAGACAGTAGAGTCTTGTCGTTTTAGTTCTTTTGCTATCTTGAGAATACCTAAAACTAAACGTAAGATTTCATAAAATTACACAAGTGTCTCAGTAAAGAGATTGCAACCAAATTCGTAAAGAAGTAGAATAGACATTAGTACATAAAAGGATGAGAGTAGGGTATAAGAAATGTCAAAGGATAAAGTTGAAGAAAAAGGGCTAGTCAGCGAAAAAAGTTCAAGAGAGAAAATGGTCAGTGGATCTGCTTGGATGACCGGAGGCAGTATTTTATCCCGTCTGTTAGGCGCATTGTATATTATTCCTTGGATGGCATGGATGGGAAATCAAGAAGTAGCCAATTCTGCTAACGCACTGTACACGATTGGGTATACTCCGTACGCACTATTCTTAAATATTGCAACGGCCGGTGTACCTTCAGCAATTGCAAAGCAAGTATCGTATTATAATGCATTAGGGGAGTATAAAATCAGTCAAGATATTTACAAAAAAGGGTTGCAAGTAATGGCTGTCACAGGAGTTGCAGCAGCAGCATTGATGTATGTCATTGCTCCATTTATTGCTGCAAACAGTCCAACAGCATCGTTAAGTGACGGAACACAGGTTATTCGTTCATTAAGTTGGGCATTACTGATTATTCCTTGTATGAGTGTAACTAGAGGATTTATTCAAGGTCATCACACGATGGCACCTTCAGCTATTTCGCAATTTATTGAACAATTAGCTCGGGTCATCTTTATGTTGGCGGCTGTTTATCTGATTCGAATCGTATTTAATGGCGAAATTGTTGATGCTGTAACCGCCTCAACATTTGGTGCGTTTGTTGGTGCCTTATTCAGTATCGTCTATTTATTAACTATCATTCGAAAAAAGAAGCCAGAATTAGATTATAATTTAGCTCATAGTAAAAATAATATTAAGATATCAACAAATGAGATCTTTAAATCAATTATTAAGACTGCTATTCCATTTATTATTATTGGATCAGGTATTACTTTGTTCCAAATCATTGATCAATTTACCTTTGCACCTATTATGAAGACTGTATCAGAGTTGACAGCGAAACAAATAGAAAATAGTTATGCCATTGCAGCGGGCAACGCAAATAAATTGATTATGATCGTTATTTCGTTAGCGGGCTCAATGGCTATTACCTCTGTTCCACTGATTGCTGACTTACTAGCAAAAAAGAAAATGAAAGATGTGAGAAGACAGTTAAGTGATAGTATTCAACTTTTTTTCTTTATTATGTTGCCAGCAGCAATAGGAATGGCAGTTATTTCAAAATCATTGTATACCGTATTTTATGGGTATAGCGCATTTGGTACGGGAATTCTACAGTTATCTTCTTTCATGAGTATTTTTCTTGGGTTATTTGTTCTATTAGGTTCGACGCTTCAAGCAGCCGATCAAACAAAGCCAGCTTTAAGCGCGATGGGCATTGGATTAGTTGTGAAATTAGCTGTTCAATACCCGGCTTTATCGATTCTTGGCACATACGGTATGTTAGTATCCAATATAATAGGATTTGGTGTAACGGTCCTTTTAATGTTATGGGCTATGTATAAGATGACTAAATTAAATATTAACTTTTTATTGAGACGTCTATTACTCATGGTGTTAATCACAACAGGGATGGCATTGATTGTTTTTATTGCTCAAAAAGGGATAGCTATCTTCTTTGCACCGACAGATCGATTTGGTGCGTTAATCAATATGACAATATCCTCTTCTCTAGGTGGCATCTTTTATTTTTACGCGTCGTTAAAAACACGTTTAGCCGATCGCTTATTGGGTAGCAGAGTTCAAAGGTTGAGAACAAAATTAAAGATAAAATAAAAATGAGTAACGAAGACTAGCGGGCATATGGAAAACATAGTCAGCTAGTTCTTTTAATAGGAAGGAGTGAAATAAAAGAGATGCGCTTAGATAAATTTTTAGCACATACTGGTTACGGGACACGTAAATCGGTTAAAGAATTACTGAAAAGTAAAAAAATTACTGTAAATGAGTTGATAGTAAAAGACGGAAAGATTCATATTCAACCCGAAACAGACAAGATTCATGTTGCAGGAGAGAGAGTTGATTACCAAGAGTTTTACTATTTTATGCTGCATAAACCACAAGGTGTTATTAGTGCAACAGAAGATAATCTGCATAAAACCGTTATTGAATTATTAAAACCACAAGATCGATTGTCTAATCCTTTTCCAGTTGGGCGCTTAGATAAAGATACTGAGGGATTGCTATTGCTAACGAACGATGGCGCACTAGCTCATGAATTGCTTTCGCCTAGAAAAGAAGTCGATAAATGTTACGAAGCTATAATTGAAGGGTTGATTGGTGAAAAAGAAATTGAAGCTTTTGAAAAAAGCATTACATTAGAAGATGGATTTAGGTGCCGTCCTGCTAAACTGACAGTACTCTCAACAGATTTAGTTGCGCAAACAGCTAATATTCAAGTCATCATTCATGAAGGTAAATTTCATCAAGTCAAACGGATGTTTGAAGCGGTCGATCGAAAAGTTCAGTATTTAAAACGGCTGTCGATGGGACCGCTAGAGTTAGACAACTCTTTAAAGATTGGTCATTATCGAGCTTTAACGGCTGATGAACTAGCTCAATTAAAAGAATTCACAAAATAAAGAAGGCGGATAATTATCTAGCCTTCTTTATTTTGTACTAGATAATAGAAAAGTCTTTTAAGGTAACAGGTAGCTGTTTAATTAGTTGGGAGGGTAAGACAACGTATTGCTTTTGGGCTAGCTGATCACCAATATAGCTATGCAAAAAAACGCCAGCTAATACGCCTGATTTCAAATCTGGTAGCTGAGCAATTAAACTAGCCACTATACCAGCTAAAGTATCGCCCATACCACCAGTCGCCATTGCAGGATTGCCACCTTGATTTTGCCAACTGTCTTCTTCAAAATAAATTTCTGTTCGATGCTGTTTCAAAACGATGGTTGCGTGTAATTGCTTTTGTTTGACTTGATTTAGAATAGGGTTTTGTTTTGCAGGTTCCAATCCGCTTAGTCGCTCCCATTCTCCTAGATGAGGAGTGAAAATCGTCTGATCATTCGGAACAGCTAGGTCATGTTTAGCCATTAGAGTAATAGCAGAACCGTCGATGAGAACCCGTTGTTCTTTAGTGATTTCAGCTAAAATAAAACAAAGCAAATGAAGAGAATGATCCGAAGTTCCCATTCCAGGTCCGATAGCAATGACGGTAGCTTCTTTTAGTTGATTTTCGAGTTGTCGGTAGTCGTCCCAGTCGATCACCATAGCTTCTGGAAGTTGTGCGTGTAAAGAAATATGGTTCCTCTTAGCTGTAGCAACCGTGACCAATCCAGCGCCACTATAAACAGCAGCTAAAGCGGTTAGAATAATGGCTCCGCCCATTGATTCGTTGCCGCCAATTAGTAATACTTTTCCATAGTCTCCTTTGTAGCTCGTATTTTTACGTTTAGGTACAATAGACTGAACAGTCGCTTTATCTAATTTCTTCATCTTTATCCTCCTTATAAATCGTTTCATTAAGTATAAAGGCAACGCGTCAGAAAATCACTTTTGAAAGATGAACGAAATAATAAAAAACTGGTGGAACATTGGTAAGTACGATGAAAAATGATATGATAAAGGTGTTAATAAAAAGATGGGAGTGTTGAGTACATGGTTATAGACTGGAAAAAAGAAGTATCCGCTCGTAAAGATGAGTTTTTGACAGATTTAGTTTCATTGTTAAAAATTGATAGTGTTCGCAATGACAGCAAAGCAACAAGTGAAGCACCCGTTGGACCTGGTCCTAAAGAAGCTTTAGAAGCTTTTCTTTCACTAGGAGAACGCGATGGCTTTATTACTAAAAATATCGACAACCTAGCTGGACATATCGAGTATGGTTCAGGTGACGAAACTCTTGGAGTATTAGCACACGTTGACGTTGTGCCGGTTGGCTCAGGCTGGGATACGAATCCTTTCGAACCTGTTATAAAAGATGGCCGTATCTATGCACGTGGTTCAAGTGATGATAAAGGACCAGGAGTAGCAGCGTATTATGCTTTAAAAATTATTAAAGATTTAGGTTTGCCTGTTTCTAAACGTGTTCGTTTCATTATTGGAACAGATGAAGAGAGCGGTTGGATGTGTATGGACCGTTATTTTGAAGTAGAAGAAAAACCTGAATTTGGTTTCTCGCCAGATGCTCAATTTCCAATCATTAATGGAGAAAAAGGTATCTTAACCATGCATGTGAATACTAAAGGTAACAACAAAGGTGGCAAAAATGAGTTAATCAGTTTTGATGCAGGTTTGCGTGAAAATATGGTTCCTCAAGATGCAACAGCAGTATTTAATAGTCAAGAAGCAGAAAAAATCGAAAAAGACTTTTATGATTTCGTTGAGAATAAATCTGTCACAGGGACGGTATCTGTTGAAGGCGATAAAGTGACGATTGAACTTAACGGAAAAGCAGCCCATGCAATGGAGCCTCGTGGCGGAGTCAATGCGGCAACGTATCTAGCGACGTTTTTAAATGACTACTCATTTGGTGGCGACGCTAAATCGTATCTTGAAATGACGGCAGAATTCTTACATGAAGATTCAAGAGCAGAGAAATTAGGCTTGAACTATGTGGATGATGTGATGGGTGATGTAACAATGAATCCTGGGATTTTTACTTTCACACCTGAAAGTGGAGGCATGATTGCCTTGAACTTCCGTTTCCCTAAAGGGGTTAGTATCGAAGGAATTGAGATTGAATTAGATAAAAAGTTGGGTCACTATGGCGTTACTTTAGGACGTGGAAAAGCCCAAACACCACATTATGTTTCACCTGAAGATCCATTGGTTAAAACATTGTTAGACGTCTATGCAAGACAAACAGGACTAGAAGCAAAAGAACAAACCATTGGTGGAGGCACTTATGGTCGTTTGTTTGAACGTGGTGTTGCTTATGGCGCGATGTTCCCTGATAGTATTGATACCATGCACCAAGCTAATGAATTCATGGTGGTTGATGATTTAACAAATGCAATGAGCATTTATGCAGAAGCTATTTATGAATTAATCAAATAAAGAGAGAATGAAAAAGAGAAGGAACAAGCAGACATAACCTGCTTGTTCCTTCTCTTTTTCATTTTTTAATTAAGTGCCATACGGTATATTTCTCTACTAATAGCTAAATCATGAGTACGGTGTTCACCTAGAGCCGTTTGTTGGTGTTTTTCTAATTGGGCAACTAAAGGTTCGATAACTTCTTCGCCTAAGCCAATATCTTTAAAAGATGTTGGGGCACCAAGACTTTTGAAGAAGGCTGTTGTTTTTTCAATAGCAGCATCGATTTTTTCATCTTCAGTCCCAGTTGTGATATGCCAGACGCGTTCAGCATATTGTAAAAGTTTTGCCCTTTTTTCTTCTTTACGGACTTTCAATAAAGCGGGAAGAACAATGCTTAACGTTCTAGCATGATCGGTATGGTATAAAGCGGTGATCTCATGCCCCATTTGATGAGCAGCCCAGTCTTGAGGAACTCCAGGAGAGAGAACTTTATTTAAAGCATTCGTTGCAGTCCACATAAAGTTAGCTCGTAAGTTATAATCGTGATTCTCTTCATCGATAACGTCAGGTCCAATTTCAATTAGGGTCTGCAATAAGCCTTCAGAGAAACGATCTTGCACCATTGCTCCAACAGGATACGTCATGTATTGTTCCATAATATGAATATAAGCATCCATAATTCCGTTAGCTAATTGGCGAGTAGGTAAGCTATAAGTGATTTCAGGTTCTAAGATTGAAAATGTAGGGAAAACATGAGGACTGCCAAAACTTACCTTGGCTTGTTTTTCTTTAAATGTAATAACTGAACCGGCATTCATTTCAGAACCCGTTGCTGGTAAAGTTAATACCGTCGCAAACGGTAAAGCAGAAGTGATAGGTGTTCCTTTGCCTATGCCACCAGAAAAAATATCCATTGGATTGCCATCAAATAAAACAGCTGCAGCAATAAACTTAGTAGCGTCGATGACAGAACCGCCTCCGACAGCTAATATAAAGTCATATTTTTCTTTTTTAATGAGTTCAACAGCTTTCATCGCTGTTTCAAAAGTAGGATTAGCTTCAATTCCACCAAATTCTCCAACTTGATGTTTTGATAAAGCTGATTTAATGCGATCAAGAGTACCGAACTTAATCACGCTACCGCCACCATAAGTGATTAGAATTTTTTTGTCAGTAGAAATTAAGTCTTTTAATTCAGGAATACGATTTTTCCCAAAAATGATTTCGGTAGGATTGTAGTAGTTAAAGTTACTTATTTCATGTTGCATGTATTTATCCACTCCTTTTGAATTTGTATAGTCAGTATAGCATAATTCACTACAGTTACATAAATAGAGAGCTTGGAGATGCTCATTTATTAGATGCTATTTTCTGTGATTGAGTAGGCAGGCAAAATACAAGTATCTTTCAGTAGATTTTATAAAAACTATTTATTGAAAGCAAAAGTTATTCTATACTTATTCACGTATCTAGCTCTTTCATATCCAGTACTAGTAGACATAATTAGTTTGTTTTTCTATCTATTTATGGTATAAAAGAGGGTATGAATCGAGTTAACTATACGTTTATAGTATTCGAATAAGATTAAAAATAAGGATTAAAGGGTGATTGGATGTTTTTAGCATGGAGAGAAATGAAGCATTCTAAAACGCGTTTCGCATTGATTATAGGTGTGATGGTTTTAGTTTCCTATTTAGTATTCTTTTTGATTGGGTTAGCTTATGGGTTGGCACAAGATAATCGAACGAGTATTGATAAGTGGGGAGCAGATGGTATCGTTCTAACTGATGAATCTAATACTAATATCAATATGTCAATGATGACTATAGAGCAAGCTAAGAAAGTAAAAGGCGTTAAAACAGCTTTTTTAGGGCAAGCATCTAGTGTTGTTAGAAAAGTGGGAGCTTCAAAGGAAGAAGATAAAGTTAACGTAACTTTTTTTGGAATTGATTCAGAAGAATTCATTATGCCTGAAGTAATCGAAGGCAAGGCTTTCACTAAAGATAATGAGGTGGTTGCAGATATTAGTTTGAAAGAAGAAGACAATATTAATCTAGGAGATACACTTGAATTAGCGGGCAATGACAAAGAGGTGACCGTTGTCGGTTTTACAGAAGATGCTAGATTCAGTGTAGCACCTGTTTTGTATACAACTATACCTAGCTATCAAAAAGTGCGCTTTGAGAAATCAGATACTAGTGATGCTGGGAGAATTAGCGCAGTTATTGTACGAGGAGAAAATAATTCAGTTGATGGAGTAGATATACAAACAGATGATTTAACTGTCTACCCCATTAAAGAGTATATTAATAAGATACCAGGCTATACAGCCCAAGTTTTAACTTTTGGGTTAATGATTGGTTTCCTAATAGTCATAGCTGCAGTTGTTATTGGTATTTTCATATATGTTTTGACGTTACAAAAATCAAGTTTATTTGGTGTTATGAAGGCGCAAGGGATTTCTAATCTTTATATTTCGAAATCAGTTGTCGCTCAAACCTTTATCCTAGCTGTAGTAGGTGTGGGGATAGGATTAATACTAACTATTATAACAGGCCTAGCCTTACCAGCTGCAGTGCCTTACACAACGAACATTATTTTCTTAGCAGCTATTACAGCGTTATTGATTATTGTTGCTGTCTTAGGTGCTTTATTCTCTGTTCGAACCGTTGTTAAAATTGATCCATTAGATGCAATAGGATAAAGGAGGGAATAAAGGATGAAATTAATTGAGCTAATCGATGTAACAAGAACGTTTGGTGAAGGACATACCAAGGTCGATGCCTTAAAAAAGACTAATTTCAGTGTTGAGGCGGGTGAATTTGTAGCTATTATTGGGCCAAGCGGTTCAGGAAAAAGTACACTTCTTACTATAATAGGAGGTCTTCAAACGCCTTCTGAAGGGAAAGTCCTAATTAGAGAAAATAAGTTTAGCGAAGTCACAGAGAAAAAGCGAGCTGCTTTACGTTTTAAAGAAATTGGTTTTATTCTTCAAGCTTCTAACTTAGTTCCCTTTTTGACTGTTGAAGATCAGTTAAAACTAGTTAATAAAGTTAATAAGAGTAAAATGGATGCAGAAAAAAGCGACGCTTTATTAGATGAATTAGGAATAGTTGGATTAAAGAAAAAGTATCCAAGTGATTTATCTGGTGGAGAACGTCAAAGAGCAGCTATTGCCAGAGCGCTTTATCATAATCCATCAGTTATTTTAGCTGATGAACCAACAGCAAGTTTAGATTCAGAAAAAGCTTTTGAAGTAGTCGATATTTTGGCACGTGAAACAAAGTCTCAAAATAAAGCAACGATTATGGTTACACACGATGAGCGATTAATTGATCGCTGTGATAAAGTATACGTAATGAAAGACGGGATTTTGGAAGAAAGACTGAAAGAAACTAAAGAATAAAGCAATAGCAATAAGAATCTCCTTTTAAATAGGGGATTCTTTTTTTAAAAAAATTAAATTTATACAGTTTATAAAGAATAAATATACTGAAATAATTATTTTTATACAGCTTAATTAGATCTGGAAAAAATAAATTAATAGCCTAAATCCTTTAGTGAATAGGGTTTTAATAAATAAGAGTATACTTACTTAAAGAGGATAGTATTCTTAGTGAGAAACAAACACGTTAACGAATAAAAATAAATTCTTTTCAGAAAACAGTTGACGTAAGTTCAACAAGCTGTTATATTAGTAGATGTCGCAGCGATACAACGTAGCAACGAAAAAAAAATAAAAAAATTAAATATTGAAAAGTTGTTGACAAGTTAGTCATCATCTGGTAATATTTAGAGGTTGTCAAAACGACAACGCAAACAAATTAGACCTTTGAAAACTGAACAAAGTAGAACAACAAACTGTGAACGGCGGTTCGGCCAAGGGTCGAACCAAAAGAAACAAAGTGAATAATTATTCGCTAGCAAGTCATTTCAATGAGCTTCAAGCATCGTTAAAAAGCGAAACAATTCTAACGGGTTGCTTCAACTTTTATGAGAGTTTGATCCTGGCTCAGGACGAACGCTGGCGGCATGCCTAATACATGCAAGTCGAACGCTTCTACTATTGAGTGCTTGCACTCGATAGTAGAGGAGTGGCGGACGGGTGAGTAACACGTGGGTAACCTGCCCATAAGTGGGGGATAACATTCGGAAACGGATGCTAATACCGCATAATTCTGATTGCCGCATGGCAGACAGATGAAAGGTGGCTTCGGCTACCGCTTATGGATGGACCCGCGGCGTATTAGCTAGTTGGTGAGGTAATGGCTCACCAAGGCAATGATACGTAGCCGACCTGAGAGGGTGATCGGCCACACTGGGACTGAGACACGGCCCAGACTCCTACGGGAGGCAGCAGTAGGGAATCTTCCGCAATGGACGAAAGTCTGACGGAGCAATGCCGCGTGAGTGAAGAAGGTTTTCGGATCGTAAAACTCTGTTGTTAGAGAAGAACAAGGATGAGAGTAACTGCTCATCCCCTGACGGTATCTAACCAGAAAGCCATGGCTAACTACGTGCCAGCAGCCGCGGTAATACGTAGATGGCAAGCGTTGTCCGGATTTATTGGGCGTAAAGCGAGCGCAGGCGGTTCTTTAAGTCTGATGTGAAAGACCCCAGCTCAACTGGGGAAGGTCATTGGAAACTGGAGAACTTGAGTGCAGAAGAGGAGAGTGGAATTCCATGTGTAGCGGTGAAATGCGTAGATATATGGAGGAACACCAGTGGCGAAGGCGACTCTCTGGTCTGTAACTGACGCTGAGGCTCGAAAGCGTGGGGAGCAAACAGGATTAGATACCCTGGTAGTCCACGCCGTAAACGATGAGTGCTAAGTGTTGGGGGGTTTCCGCCCCTCAGTGCTGCAGCTAACGCATTAAGCACTCCGCCTGGGGAGTACGGCCGCAAGGCTGAAACTCAAAGGAATTGACGGGGACCCGCACAAGCGGTGGAGCATGTGGTTTAATTCGAAGCAACGCGAAGAACCTTACCAGGTCTTGACATCCTTTGACCACTCTAGAGATAGAGCTTTCCCTTCGGGGACAAAGTGACAGGTGGTGCATGGTTGTCGTCAGCTCGTGTCGTGAGATGTTGGGTTAAGTCCCGCAACGAGCGCAACCCCTATTATTAGTTGCCAGCATTCAGTTGGGCACTCTAGTGAGACTGCCGGTGATAAACCGGAGGAAGGTGGGGATGACGTCAAATCATCATGCCCCTTATGACCTGGGCTACACACGTGCTACAATGGATGGTACAACGAGTCGCAAGATCGCGAGGTCAAGCTAATCTCTTAAAGCCATTCTCAGTTCGGATTGCAGGCTGCAACTCGCCTGCATGAAGCCGGAATCGCTAGTAATCGCGGATCAGAACGCCGCGGTGAATACGTTCCCGGGTCTTGTACACACCGCCCGTCACACCACGAGAGTTTGTAACACCCGAAGTCGGTGAGGTAACCCTTTTGGGAGCCAGCCGCCTAAGGTGGGATAGATAATTGGGGTGAAGTCGTAACAAGGTAGCCGTATCGGAAGGTGCGGCTGGATCACCTCCTTTCTAAGGATATAACGGAACCGTCACAGTTGTTTTACTTTGTTTAGTTTTGAGAGGTCTAATCTTCTCAGAAAGTAAGTAGTTGTTCTTTGAAAACTGGATAGTGTTTAACATGTAAGAAAAGCAAGAAACCAAGAAAACATCGCGTTTTATTTTTTAATGTATTTCTTCACCTTAGGGTGAATGGAATAGTTAACATGACCATAGGTTAAGTTAATAAGGGCGCACGGTGGATGCCTTGGCACTAGGAGCCGAAGAAGGACGGGACTAACGCCGATATGCTTTGGGGAGCTGTAAGTAAGCTTTGATCCAGAGATTTCCGAATGGGGAAACCCAACACTCTTTATCGGGTGTTACTATTGACTGAATACATAGGTCAATAGAGGTAGACGCAGAGAACTGAAACATCTAAGTACCTGCAGGAAGAGAAAGAAAAATCGATTCCCTGAGTAGCGGCGAGCGAAACGGGAATAGCCCAAACCAGAAAGCTTGCTTTCTGGGGTTGTAGGACTGAACACATAGAGTCATAAATGAACGAAGTAGGAGAAGCGACCTGGAAAGGTCCGCCGAAGAGGGTAAAAGCCCCGTAACTGAAACTTTGTTCACTCTGATCAGTATCCTGAGTACGGCGGAACACGAGAAATTCCGTCGGAATCCGGGAGGACCATCTCCCAAGGCTAAATACTCCCTAGTGACCGATAGTGAACCAGTACCGTGAGGGAAAGGTGAAAAGAACCCCGGAAGGGGAGTGAAACAGCACCTGAAACCGTGTGCTTACAAGTAGTTAGAGCCCGTTAATGGGTGATAGCGTGCCTTTTGTAGAATGAACCGGCGAGTTACGATCCCATGCGAGGTTAAGTTGATGAGACGGAGCCGTAGCGAAAGCGAGTCTGAATAGGGCGAATGAGTATGTGGTCGTAGACCCGAAACCAAGTGATCTACCCATGTCCAGGTTGAAGGTGCGGTAATACGCACTGGAGGACCGAACCCACGTATGTTGAAAAATGCGGGGATGAGGTGTGGGTAGCGGAGAAATTCCAATCGAACTTGGAGATAGCTGGTTCTCTCCGAAATAGCTTTAGGGCTAGCCTCGGAATTAGAATCATGGAGGTAGAGCAACTGTTTGGACTAGGGGCCCTTCTCGGGTTACCGAATTCAGATAAACTCCGAATGCCATTGATTTATATCCGGGAGTCAGACTACGAGTGATAAGATCCGTAGTCGAGAGGGAAACAGCCCAGACCACCAGCTAAGGTCCCAAAGTTTATGTTAAGTGGAAAAGGATGTGGGGTTGCTTAGACAACTAGGATGTTGGCTCAGAAGCAGCCATCATTTAAAGAGTGCGTAATAGCTCACTAGTCGAGTGACCCTGCGCCGAAAATTTACCGGGGCTAAATATAACACCGAAGCTGTGGATAGAACTTAGGTTCTATGGTAGGAGAGCGTTCTAAGGGCGTCGAAGCTAGACCGTGAGGACTGGTGGAGCGCTTAGAAGTGAGAATGCCGGTATGAGTAGCGAAAGACGGGTGAGAATCCCGTCCACCGAATGACTAAGGTTTCCTGGGGAAGGCTCGTCCTCCCAGGGTTAGTCGGGACCTAAGTCGAGGCCGATAGGCGTAGACGATGGACAACAGGTTGAGATTCCTGTACCAGTTTGTTTTGTTTGAACAATGGAGGGACACAGTAGGCTAAGGAATACGCACTGTTGGATATGTGCGTCCAAGCAACAAGTCTTGAGGTGAGTCAAATGCTTGCCTCTATTAAGGACAAGTTGTGATGGGGAGAGAAATTAAGTATCGAAGTTCCCGATGTCACACTGTCAAGAAAAGCTTCTAGTTAGAAACAATCTGCCCGTACCGCAAACCGACACAGGTAGTCGGGGAGAGAATCCTAAGGTGTGCGAGCGAACTCTCGTTAAGGAACTCGGCAAAATGACCCCGTAACTTCGGGAGAAGGGGTGCTGACCAATTGGTCAGCCGCAGTGAATAGGCCCAAGCAACTGTTTATCAAAAACACAGGTCTCTGCTAAATCGAAAGATGACGTATAGGGGCTGACGCCTGCCCGGTGCTGGAAGGTTAAGAGGATGGGTTAGCTCTCGAGCGAAGCTCAGAATTGAAGCCCCAGTAAACGGCGGCCGTAACTATAACGGTCCTAAGGTAGCGAAATTCCTTGTCGGGTAAGTTCCGACCCGCACGAAAGGCGTAATGATTTGGGCACTGTCTCAACGAGAGACTCGGTGAAATTATAGTACCTGTGAAGATGCAGGTTACCCGCGACAGGACGGAAAGACCCCATGGAGCTTTACTGCAGTTTGATATTGAGTGTTTGTACAGCTTGTACAGGATAGGTAGGAGCCTATGAAGCCAGGACGCTAGTCTTGGTGGAGGCAATGGTGGGATACTACCCTTGCTGTATGACCACTCTAACCCTCAGCCATGATCTGGCTGGGAGACAGTGTCTGACGGGCAGTTTGACTGGGGCGGTCGCCTCCTAAAGTGTAACGGAGGCGCCCAAAGGTTCCCTCAGAATGGTTGGAAATCATTCGTAGAGTGTAAAGGCAGAAGGGAGCTTGACTGCGAGACCTACAAGTCGAGCAGGGACGAAAGTCGGGCTTAGTGATCCGGTGGTTCCGTATGGAAGGGCCATCGCTCAACGGATAAAAGCTACCCTGGGGATAACAGGCTTATCTCCCCCAAGAGTCCACATCGACGGGGAGGTTTGGCACCTCGATGTCGGCTCATCGCATCCTGGGGCTGTAGTCGGTCCCAAGGGTTGGGCTGTTCGCCCATTAAAGCGGTACGCGAGCTGGGTTCAGAACGTCGTGAGACAGTTCGGTCCCTATCCGTCGCGGGCGCAGGAAATTTGAGAGGAGCTGTCCTTAGTACGAGAGGACCGGGATGGACACACCGCTGGTGTACCAGTTGTTCTGCCAAGAGCATCGCTGGGTAGCTATGTGTGGACGGGATAAACGCTGAAAGCATCTAAGCGTGAAGCCCCCCTCAAGATGAGATTTCCCATCACGTAAGTGAGTAAGACCCCTGAGAGATGATCAGGTAGATAGGTTGGAAGTGGAAGTACAGCGATGTATGGAGCGGACCAATACTAATCGGTCGAGGACTTAACCATTTTTAAACGATGAAGAAACGGTTTTATTGTCTTATAGTTAAACACTATCCAGTTTTGAGAGAACAACGTTCTCTTATAACTAAAAGATGTGTGGTGGCGATGGCAAGAAGGTCACACCTGTTCCCATGCCGAACACAGCAGTTAAGCTTCTTAGCGCCGATGGTAGTGAAGGGTTTCCCTTTGTGAGAGTAGGACGCTGCCGCGCATCTTTAAAAAAGTATCATCTTCGGATGATGCTTTTTTTTTTGGGGAAAAGGTACTAATATACATTGTACTTTAATTAGACTATAATCTAGGTAACATCGTGATAAATAAGAAAGAGGGTGGAGAAGATGAAAGTAGTAGAAAATTTTAAAACAATATTTCAAGGTATTATTCGTGCGGGTAGTCGCTATCCTTTAACCGTTTTATTTCTTTTAGCAGTGACGTTGTTAAACGGTAACATGATTAATCAAGAAAAAGATTTGTATACAAATTATTTGTTTACTTTATTTGTAGGTGCAATACTCAGTGGAGTTGCACAGCAACTGCATGAAAGATTTTTTTATAAACAAAGTCAACGCTTTATGCTCGCGGCAGCAGCTTGTTTGCTAACAATCGGATATTATTTTATTCTTCCAACAGCTGATTTATATGAATTAGAAGCAGGAATTAAAACGAGCGTCTTTGTTTTTGCATTAGTCTTACTTTATATCTTAATTCCAACGATAAAAAAACGATTAACCTTTAATGAAAGTTTTATAGCAGCTTTTAAAGCTTTTTTCATTACGTCATTATTCACAATAGTTATTGCTATTGGAGTTAGTTCTATTTTATTCGCAATTGATCGTTTACTGTTTTCGATTGATGATAAATTAACGCTGCATGTATTAAATATTGTATTCTCTTTATTTGCTCCTTTATACTATTTATCGTTTACTCCTATATACGAGGATACAAAAGACAAAAGTGTGTCTAAGAAAGAGAAAATAGGAATTCAAGAAAAACTAAATGAAGCAACAAGCGTTCCAAGGATGTTAGAAGTCTTAATTTCTTATGTATTTATTCCTTTAACGGCAGTTTATACAGCTATTCTGTTAGCTTATATTGTAATAAATATAAGCAGTAGTTTTTGGACAGACAACTTATTAGAACCTTTACTTGTATCTTATGCGGTAGTAGTGATTGTGGTTTATATTTTGTCTAGCACGATTGAAAATAAGTTTGCTGTTTTATTTAGGAAATTTTTTCCTAAATTACTCATACCAATCGTTTTATTTCAAACGATTGCTTCTGTGTTAAAAATAGGAGAGATGGGAATGACACAAGGTCGTTACTACGTCATTCTTTTTGGAGTATTTGCTACAATTTCAGGAGTAATTTTTAGCTTTTTACCGGTTAATAAAAATGGCTATGCTATTGCCGTTTTAATTGCTTTTTCTATTCTTTCTATTTTACCTCCTATTGATGCTTTTACAGTGAGTAGAATAAGTCAAACAAATTTATTAGAAGATATTCTTGTAGAAAATAAGATGCTTGAAAAAGATAAAATTATTCCAAATGCTGCTATTTCTAAAGAAGATAAAATTCGAATCACTGGAACTTCTGACTATTTGGCAGAAATGAATTATGCTAGAAAGATAGAATGGTTGCCAGATGATTTAACCAATAATAATGATTTTGAAGCAACTTTTGGTTTTAATAGAGAATATGAAAATCAAACGATTGAAGATATGGGTCGTTATATTAACTTAGATTATGAAGATGACTTAAATATTTCTCTTGAAGATTATCAGCAACTTATGCGTCTTCACTTTTATACTTCTTATAGTGATACCTCTAATAGTAAAGATATCTCTTTTGAGGTGGATGGGGTTATGCACACAGTAGTTCAACAACAAAAAAATGGCAGCCATACGGTTGTGATTCGAGATGCAGATGGTAAAGAACAAATGACTATCCTAATGGAACCAATCTTTAATGCCTTATTGTCTGAAGAAAATCTCAAAAAAGGAATAGTAACTGTTGATGAGGCAACAATCATTGAAGAAAACGATCAATTTAAAGTGAAAATAATTGTAGAATCTCTAAATGAATACGATGGCCAATATGCAGGAGATGTTTATCTACTTGTTCAAATTAAATAACTAAAAAAAAAAAGTCATTTGGGGAACGAACTCAAATGACTTTTTTTCTGTTACTAAATAACTTGGATATCTAGAAGTCTACTCGCATTAACCTATGATTGAAACCGCTAAAATGCTATACTAAAGTTAATTTAATTTTTCAAAAGATGGAAGTGATCAGTTGTCTCAAAACTATTCAACGACTTTAAATACAAGACCGTTTATGTATAATGAAACAAAATTAATAGTTACTCTAATGGTCTCAGGATTGTCTGAAACTGAAATTAAAAATAAGGTGCTACAAGATAATATTTTTCAATTGACAAGTTTAGATAGAGCTGGGAGGTTTTATCGTGAAATCATGAAGCGCATAGATAATCTAGATGAGTACTTAATAGAGCGGTTTATTAACGCGGATTCTTTGACTTCGAGAGCTCTGCTTTTGTATGCTATTTTAAAAAAAGATACATTATTTTTTGAATGGATGAAAGAAGTTATATTTGATAAGTTCTTGATTATGGAAAGAACCTTATCTAAACAGGAGACTGACTATTTTTTTGAATTAAAAAGTGAACAATCTTCTACGGTAGCAAATTGGACACCGAGTACTAAAAAGATATTAAGAGATAGTTACCATCAAGTTTTGAAAGATGCAGGTATGCTAGTGGAACTGGAAGGGTATGCGTATTTGCAGCCGCTAGTAATAGAGTTACAAGTGGAGAACTATTTAATTGAGTATAAAGAAAAGCAAGTAGTTGAAGTCATGTTAGGAGAATCCTTAGAATGAGAGATATCGCAATAAGAATGGATGAATTAAAAGATAAAATAAATGATTCTAAATTTCTTGCAAATAAAGGTTTAGGTAACGAAGTTGGTTTTTATATTTTTGATTATGATCCAAAGGACGAATTAATCGTTAGAAATTATGTACCTAACTTAAAGAAATTTTTAGAAAGAGAAAATTCGAATTTTAAAGTTCAAATCTTTGATTTATATGAGATTATTCTTTTATTTTTTGAACAACGGGGTTATTTAGATAAAAACTTTACTATGGAAGGAAAAAAAGGAAGTAATGATTTATTCGATAAAATGAGGAAAGCCTTAAAGATTGCGACTAATAATGACTGGATTGTCAGGTATATAGAAGAGCACTTAGAAAAAGAAGCTATTGTGTTTATCGTAGGGGTAGGCAAAGCTTATCCGATTATTCGCTCCCACGTTATATTGAATAATTTACAAACAGTTGTAGAAGATATACCATTAGTTTTATTTTATCCTGGTACTTATGAAAATGGTAAGTTACAGCTATTCAATAAGTTTACAGATGATAACTATTATCGGGCTTTTAAAATAACAGAAAATTAAAGAGAGAAAGGAGGGTATATTATGAAAGCACAGCACAGCACAGCACAGCACAGCACAGCACAGCACAGCACAGCACAGCACAGCACAGCACAGCACAGCACAGCACAGCACAGCACAGCACAGCACAGCACAGCACAGCACAGCACAGCACAGCACAGCACAGCACAGCACAGCACAGCACAGCACAGCACAGCACCAGCACAGCACAGCACAGCACAGCACAGCACAGCACAGCACAGCACAGCACAGCTTGAAAATTACTTTAACAGTTTAAATAATTTTAAAAACGAATGTTATTATTTTGGAAAAATTAAATATATGAATAAAAAAGTTATAGAAAATTTCTATGACTCTATTTGTCTTGTCCAAAAAAGTAATTTATTATTTTTATGTTCTAATTCATCACCCTAAATAAGATTTTTTATAAACACAATTAAAATCTTACTTAGGAGTGAAGGGAAATGAAAATAGAGCAGTTATTTAAAAAAGACATCAATCGTGAAATTCAAGGTGTTATTAAGATAGGTAAGAAAGAACAAGATAATATCAGACAAGAGTTAGAAGAATATGTCGTCACGGAGGAATTAACCAAAAACTTTGTGACTTTTTTCAAAGCTTATAACCGTTCATTGGAACAATCAACCGATAAAGTAGGAACGTGGATTTCTGGTTTCTTTGGTTCGGGTAAATCGCATTTTCTTAAAATATTGTCTTATCTGCTAGATTCAACTGTAATGATTGATGGCAAGCGACCCGTAGATTTCTTTGAAGACAAGATTACGGATCCAGACTTATTAGCACTAATGCATGACGTATCTAATGTGCCTAGTGAAGTCATTTTATTTAACATCGACTCAAAATCGGAAGCAGATAGTAAACAAAATAAACTTGCTATTGTAGAAGTTTTTAATAAAGTGTTTAACGAGATGCGTGGTTATTCAGCAAGTATTCCTTGGTTAGCACAATTAGAGGAGACACTTGATAGAAGTGGACAATACCAAGATTTTAAACGTTATTTTGAAGAAGAAACAGCACTAAGTTGGGAAGATGGCAGAGATGAGATTTTCTTTAATATGGATGAAGCAATCCACGCATTAGAAAAGGCAACAGAAATGTCAGAAGCAAGTGCCCGAAGTTGGATTGAAAATGGAGAAAATAATTATAGTATCTCTGTAGATAGTTTTGCTAACCGGTTGAAAAATTTTGTTGATCAACAAGCAGAAAACTATCATTTAATTTTTGCAGTTGATGAAGTTGGTCAGTTTATATCCGATAATACTCAGTTAATGTTGAATCTACAAACGGTAGTCGAAGATTTAGGAAAGTTATTGAAGGGGAAAGTCTGGGTATTAGTAACCTCTCAACAAGATATTGATAGTTTAACAGAAGATATGTCTGTTAGAGATTTTTCGAAAATACAAGGTCGATTTAATACTCGAGTTAGTCTAAGTAGTGCCAATGCAGATGAAGTTATCAAAATTCGTTTACTTGAAAAAACTTCTGTTGCAAAAGAAACACTCGTGTTGACTTATGATGAGCAAGAAGCCGCGTTAAAAAATAAATTAGAATTTGAAAATACGGCTACTATGCGTTTTTATAAAGATCGAGTAGATTTTTCTGATGTTTATCCTTTTATTCCTTATCAATTCAATTTATTGCAAAAAGTTTTTACAAGTATTCGTGAGCACGGTTCAGCTGGAAAGCACTTATCAGATGGAGAACGAAATTTATTGGAATCTATTCAACAAGCGACAATTGGTATTAAAAATAAAGAGATTGGTACTTTAGTTCCTTTCCAGACATTTTACGATAGCATTGATCAAGCACTTGAAGCGTCTGTTCGTTCAACAATCATTAAGGCTTATCAAAATGAGAGTGTGGACTCTTTTGATGTAGATGTATTGAAATTACTTTTTTTAATTCGTTACATTGATGAGATGCCTGGGACAATCAAAAATTTAACAACCTTAATGTTGAGTAGTATAAATGAAGATACGATTTCATTGAGTAAGAAAATTAGTGAATCTCTCTTACGCCTACAAAAAGAGTATTTAATCCAGCGAATGGGCGATAAATATCTATTTTTAACAAATGAGGAACAGGATGTTAACCGAGAGATTAATCGGATTCAATTGCCTACTTCTGAGTTGATTTTAGAAGCTGGGAAATCTATTTTTGATGAATTAATCACTATGAAAAAATATACCTATCAGCCCTTTGAAGATAGGAGAACTCTTCAGTATCTATTTGATTTCTCACAATGGATTGACGAACGTGCTGTTCGAAATGGACAATTAGATATGGGGATTAAAATCGTTACCGCTTATTCGGAGTATATGGAAGAACCAGAAGTGGTGGCTTTATCTCAAAGAGAGACTAAGATTATTGTTCAATTGCCTCGAGAAGAGGACTTTGGAGAATTGCGCTATTATCTTAAGATTAATCATTACTTAAGAGGACAGTCGGCAAAAACGAAAACACCTATTATCCAAGAAATTCATTTACGTAAGGCAAATGAACGAGGACAATTACAAACTCAAATCAAGTTAAAACTTCAATCAGCAATTGAAAATGCAAAAATTTATATTAATGGTTATCTCATTGAAGCGACCGGGACACCAGTAAAAAGAATAGAAGAAGGGTTACGCTCTCTAGTAGAGTCACTTTATTCTAAGATAAATTATATTGCTGTTACTCATACGAGAGAAGAGTTAGAAAAAATCATTCTAAACAAAGAAAGACAGTACCTCGATGATGAATACGACTATGAAAATGTATTAGCCACCACTGAAATAGCTAGTTACTTGAATCAACAGCACCAACGTCAATTACTGATTACATTAAGAGAAGTGATTCAGCGCTATCAAGCAGTTCCTTATGGTTGGAAAGAATTGGATATTTTAGTTTGTCTGATTCAATTAATGAAGGAAGAAAAAATTCACTTAACTTTAAATAGCCGTAAATTTGATGCTCAAGAACAAGACTTTTTGAAAAATATATTAAAAAAAGAGACGCAAGAGAAGTTAGTATTGTCTGTACGAGAAGTTATCTCCCAACGTAAGATTCAAAGTGCTAAAACAATTATGTCGACGTTATTTGGTCTGAATAGTATTGGTGAAAAAGAAGAAGAGATGTTTGTTTTTATCGCAAATCGTTTTAGCAAGGAACAAAAAGAAATGGAGCGATTGAAGCTAGAATACCGCCATGCTAACTTTCCGGATAAGACATTAGTTGATGTTACGATTAAACAGCTGGATATTCTTGTTTCGATTGAAGATTCGACAGCGTTTTTTACTTATTTAGCAGAAAACGAGGAGCGTTTAATCGAGCAATATGAAGAATTACAAGATATCAAAGCCTTTTTTAAGTCGAATCAAAAAGAAATTTATCTGGATGCTAAAGAAAAATTAGCTTTGTATGATCAAGATAAAAATTATTTGAATAATGACGAAATGGATCATTTAATGAACACAGTAGCAGATATTTTAAGATTATCTAGACCCTATCGAAGAATGAAAGAATTGCCTGAATTAATTGATCAATTTAACAGAGAGATTGTTCAACAATTAGAGACTGTCTCACAACCTATTTCTGATAGTATCGAGCAAGATCGACGAGATATTGCAAAAGAAATAGCTGGTTTACTTGATTACGCTAGTATTGAACGCATTCAAACGACCTTTAATTTTAAAATGAATGATCTTGAAAAAAAGGTTGATAATTCCAATACTGTTGGCAAGCTTCAAGCATATAAAGGCGAAAGCAACGAAATTAAAGTAGTAACCTTGAGAGCAATCGAGTCTGCTAAACGTATCATCTATGATGAACAAGAGGCAGCGAGAAAAAAACAAGTAGAGGAACAAAACAGAAAAAATAATCTTGGTTTAATAGTCGAAGAAGCTGAAAGTACGCATAAGGTTTCCTCAGCTGGAAAAAAATCAGAAACTAAGACTTTGGTCAAAGCAGAACGAGCATTAATTATGCGCCAAACAGAAATATTGCCTCGTCAGGTGATTGAAATTAGAAACGAAGAAGATATTGACCAGTACTTGACTATATTGAAAGGTAATTTGATGAAATCATTAGCAGACAAATATGTTGATTTTATCAAATTATCGTAAGGGGCAATATAAATGGATAAAGCAGCTTTACGTAAATTCGCCTTTCAAGCACGCAATAAATTAAAAAAGGGTGTGCAACAAAAAGCCTACAGCTACGGCATTATGGCTGATAAGATTACACCTATCATAGAATTAACAGATGGTTTGGTTGTGAATGGAACAGTTATGGGTAAAGAGCAGTTAAAGCAATACAATCATTTGAAAAATCGCTTAGTTTTTGATGGATACGACCAAGTGATGGACGAAGCAGCGTATACTTGGTTCAACCGAATTGTTGCTTTACGGTTTATGGAAGTGAATGGTTATCTACCAATCCGGATGTCGATTCTTTCTTCGCAAACGGCTGGTAAACTAGAACCAGATGCTCTAACTGCTATCTTAGAATTAAGTGATGAATTAAATCTAGATAGAGAATTAATTTTTAAATTACAAGATGAAAATAAGTCTGAGGCTTTGTATCAATATTTATTAGTCAAACAATGCAATAAATTAGGCGAGATTATCCCTAATGTGTTTGACTATATCTCAGATGACTTAGCTTTATTGCTGCCAGATAATCTATTAGCAGAAAATAGCATGATTCGTGACATCGTCAATATGATTGATGAAGAAGACTGGAAAGATGTTGAAATTGTTGGCTGGTTGTATCAATTTTATATCTCTGAGCAAAAAGATCTCGTTTTTGCTAATTTAAAGAAAAATAAAAAAATTGGTAAAAACGATATTCCAGCAGCAACGCAACTATTTACACCGCGTTGGATTGTCGAATATATGGTGGATAACTCACTAGGAAGACTATGGTTAGAATCTCATCCAGATGAGAACTTGCAAGAATCCTTATCTTATTACCTAGAAGATGCTGAACAAACAGCAGAAGTTCTAAAACAACTCGAAGACTTAAAAAATCCTAATCTTACTATTGAAGAGATCGAATTTTTAGATCCTGCTTGTGGATCAGGACATATTTTAGTCTATGCCTTTGAGCTTTTTTATAAAATCTATTTATCGCGTGGTTATTCTGAAAGAGAAATTCCTAAGTTGATTCTTGAAAACAACCTATTTGGATTAGATATTGATAGACGTGCAGCGCAACTAGCGACTTTCGCGGTTATTATGAAAGCTCGCTCGTATGATAAACGCTTATTCAGTAGAAAGTTTGCTGTTCATATTCACAGCATCGAAGAAAGTAATGAAATTACTCAAGAAGACGTTTATTTATTTGCTAAAGATAATGAGCAACTCCTTCAAGCAACAGAAACTTTAATAGAAACATTTAAAGATGCAAAATTGTATGGGTCAATTATTCAAGTTCCTGAGATTGATATCAGTCAAATTAAAAAACAAATGGACTACTTTAAACACTACGGTGAGATAGATATTTTTACCAGTGAACTAGTAGAGTATACATTGCCACTAGTAGAAGATTTATTAAATCAGTACAAGATACTAGCTAATCAATACGAAATAGTCGTAGCTAATCCACCTTATATGGGGTCTAAAGGAATGGATCCAAAACTTTCAAAATATGTGAAGAAATACTATCCAGATGAAAAAAGTGATTTGTTTGCGGTAATGATGAAACGTATGGAAGCTTTTTCTTTAGACAATGGGTTTATTGCTAACGTTACTATGCAATCATGGATGTTTTTATCTTCTTATGAAAAGTTCAGAAAATCAGTAATTAGTAATTATAGTATTGTAAACATGACTCATATGGATAATATGGTAATGGGAATTGCCTTCGGAACCGTAGCAACAATATTTAGAAACAAAATTAATGATTACAGAGGAGTATTTAATTATATAGAGTATGAAGACATAGAAGACAATAAGCCTATATGGTTTCCTGTAAAAGAACATAGATATACTGAGCAGTCTACTGACATATTTGCTAGTATCCCCGGTATTCCGATTGCGTATTGGGCAAGTGATAAATTAGTTAATATCTTTAAATATACCCCATTAGAAAAATTATCTAATACGAGACAAGGTATGATTCCTGGTAATACTAATGAATTTCTCCGATATTGGTTTGAAGTGTCTATTTATGAAATAGGCTTTAATCATGAGAAAAGTGAGGATATTTTATTATATGGAAAAAAATGGTTTCCTTATAATAAAGGAGGAGCATTCAGAAGATGGTATGGAAATGTAGAGCATATTATAAATATGGAAAATGATGGTTTTGATATAAAATATTCAGGAAAAAATAATAATTACAGATTACGAGATCCTAAACTTTATTTTAAAGAAGCAATAACATGGTCTAAAATAAGTAGTGGGAAAATTTCTACTAGGTATATGTCTCCAGGTTGTATGTTTGATATTGCCGGATGTTGTATTTTTATATCAAAAGATGAATTGAAATATATATTAGCATTTAGTAATAGTATTGTAGCTTCAAAAATTTTGAGTTTTATTAGTCCAACTATGAATTTTGAGGTAGATCACATAAAAAAACTACCTATTCTTATAAAAGAAGAGAGTAAAAATTTGATTGATAAAAAAGTGTTTAAGAATATTAATATTTCAAAAGATGATTGGGATTCTTTTGAAACTTCTTGGGACTTCAAAAAACATCCGTTTTTATATTGTAAAAGTACTTTGATGGAATCTTCATTTAAATCTTGGGAAGAATTTACAATAGGGCAGCTTAATCAGTTAAAAGCTAATGAAGAAAAGTTAAATCGCATCTTTATTGATATTTATGGGTTGGAAGATGAGTTAAGTCCAGAAGTAGAAGATAAAGATGTAACAATTCGAAAAGCTGATAAAACAAGAGATATAAAAAGTTTCTTATCGTATCTAGTGGGTATTATTTTTGGTCGTTATTCATTGGATGAAGAAGGATTAGCTTATGCTGGTGGAGAGTGGGACGCAGCGAGTTATAAAACATATCAACCTGATGTAGATAATATTATTCCTGTAACAGAAGAAGTTTTATTTGATGATGATATTATCAATAAGATAGAAGAATTAGTTAGCATCCTTTATGGAAAAGAACCGTTAGAAGAAAACCTTTTATTTATAGCCGAAGCACTAGGTAAAAAAGTAAATGAATCTTCCGTAGATTGTATTCGTCGTTATTTCATAAAGGATTTTTATAAAGATCACTTAAAAATGTATAAAAAAAGACCGATTTACTGGATGTTTAGCAGTGGGAAACGTGGAGCTTTTAAAGGACTAGTCTATTTACATCGCTATGACCGCGATACAATTGCACGTATCCGAACAGATTATGTCTTGCAACAAAGTAGGACATTGGATAATTTAATCACTTTAGAACAACATGTAGTAGATGATGAGAATGCTTCTAGTCAGTCAAAAGCTGCTTCATTAAAAGCAATTGAAAACTATCTAAAAGATAAAACAGAAATTGTTCAGTATGCAGAAGTACTAGACCATATGGCTAAACAACGCATAGAATTAGATTTGGATGATGGAGTAAAAGTAAATTATGAAAAGTTCCAAGATGTTGAAGTAGTTAAAGATCAAGCTGGGAAACTAGTGAAAATGAATCTACTTGAAAAAATATAAAGATGGGAAGAGGCAGTCTAATGGCACAAGATATTATTAAGAAAATTCAAACGTTCTTTCACTCGCCTCTTCAAACAGGTGAGAAAAGAAAGATTCTGTATTTGTATGATGAAGACGAACAGTATGACGAACAGTTAACTGAATGGAGTAAGGAAACTGCGTTATTTGAATTACTTAAAGTAACGGATCACAATTATTTTCAAATTCACTATCACATTGAAAAAGTGATGGCGGATAAAAATATTGTCTTGTATTATACAATTAAACGTCCTAATGACCAAGAAAATCCTATGTTGGGAGTTCTATTGTATAGCTATGAATTAAAATTGGATCAAGATAGTCAATTATATGCGGCTATCGGAATAGATTCAACTAACGAGGCCTTAACCGATTTAGCTAAACAGTACCAGACCTTTTTCAAATCTAAAGAACGAACAACTAAATTTAAAAAGTTCTTTCAGCAAATGATAACTCAAAATCAAGAAACAATGGAATTCTGTATCTTAGCTGTACTAACCAAAGCGAAACAGCCTGATTGGACTAACAGTTTGATTGAATTATTTGCTGAGTCTGTTAAAGGTCAGACTATGCGTTGGAGTGCAATTGAAAAATTTGGTAATAAGGATCGTTTTTGGCGGTTAATCAATCGTCTATTTGGCTTCAACTTGTCAGCAAGTAAGACCGGAAAATTATCTATCGAGACCTTAATGGAACAATTGTTTATCACTCATTTAGCTAGTGAATGGCCAGAAGAGTTTCCTAAAGCATTTGAACCATTTGTATTGCCAAAAGTAAATCAAGCGATTATTTTTATCAATCAATGGATGAATTTAAGAGACCAGCAACTAAGTTATATTCAAGTAGCTGACCAATTAGAAAAAGAATTAGGGATTAATCAATTATTCAATCAAGAGTCATTGGCTAACGTGACTGAGGTTCAAACGTTCCAATGGTTTGATAATTACCTTATTCAACAACTAGCTTCTCAGTTAGCTAATGGTGGGATAGACTATGATTATTATGATCAGTTGATTGCACAAAGAAGGGGGAAGTTTTGGTACAAGGACTACCGTACAGCTTATCATGCATTGCGCTGGAGTCTGAAACTAGTTAAAGCTGTAGATGAGATGACTAGTCTGCTTGCTAAGATTCATGATAAGCATTTATTTTGGCAAATGTATCAAACAAACTTTTATAAAATAGATCAAGCTTATCGTAAATTTTATTTTTACTCTGATCAATTAATTCATTTAAATGATTCATTTGAAGACTTAACATTAACTGTTGAAAGGCATTATCACCAGTTGTTTTTAAAAGAATTTGCAGCAAAGTGGGACCAGTTAGTGATGCAAGAAGCTAGGTTAAGCAGAAAGGATATCACTCAGCAAACTCATTTTTATTCTGATGAGGTAGCTTCTTTTGTCGAACAAGATAAAAAAGTTATTGTGATTATATCAGATGGACTGCGTTTTGAAGCTGGTCAAGAACTGTTTCAGCGTTTGTTAGAAGATAAACGGTTTACTGGTGACTTATCATCAATGCAGACAGCTTTACCCTCTAGTACGGCTCTAGGAATGGCTGCATTATTGCCACATCAGCAACTTGCTATCGAATCGACGGGTGAAGTTAGAGTAAATGGGTTATCCACCGAAAGCATAGTAAAGAGAAATGAAGTCCTTCAAAAAAATAGTTCAGATAAAGCTCTGGCTATCAGTTATGATGCAGTCAATCAGTTAAGTCGAGATGAATTGCGCTCTGAATTTTCGGGAAAAAAAGTGATTTATCTTTACCATAATCGAATTGATGCAATAGGCGATCAAAGAATCACTGAGAATGATGTTTTTGCGGCTGTTGAAGAGACCTTACAACAACTAAAAAGACTATTCATACGTCTAACAACGGAAGTAAGTGCTGCACAGTTATTTGTGACAGCTGATCATGGTTTTTTATATAGTAGAAGTACCATTCAATCAACTGAAAAAGTGCAGTTAATAACTGAACTTAAAGGAACTAGTTACAATAAACGTTTTATCTTATCAGAACAAGAAAATCCAACACAAACAGGATTAAGCTTCTCTTTAGCAAACCAAATTAGCACTAATAGACACGTTCTTATACCAAGAGGGATCAATCGATTTTCGTTGGCAGGTGGAGGATATCAATACGTTCATGGAGGACATTTGCCTCAAGAGACAATGGTTCCTTTATTAAAAATTAAAATGGTACGCGGACGGAATGATATACCGCAAGTCACGGTTAATTTATTAAGTCAAACAAGAACGCTGACGAATAGCGTTATTTGGTTGGAGTTTTTACAACTCGATCCTGTTTCAGAAACTCTCAAAGAAAAACGGCTAAGTGTCTATTTTGAGGATGAAATAGGCAATAAATTATCTAACGAACAAGTAATAATCGCAGATAGTAGAAATGAATTGAGCCAAGATCGGATTGTACGTGAGAAATTTATATTATCAACTATTTCATATCAACAATCATCTAATTATTATTTAGTTATGAAAAATAGTAAAGATATAAAAGATGTTACAAAAGAGCGATTTAAACTTGATATAGTAAGAGAAATAGAATAGATAAATACCACATTGTATAAAAAGAGCAGTGTGGTATTTTTTAAATTTAAGAAAAAATCATGATATACTAATACAAAAAGGAGTAGAGATTTTGAAAATTATTACTTGGAATTGCAATGGGGCATTTAGAAAGAAATTCCAATATTTAGACTCTTTTGATGCTGATATTTATATTATTCAAGAATGTGAAGATCCAGCAAGAAGCAATCATGATTCTTACATTAAGTTTGCAGAAAATCATTTATGGATTGGACATAATAAGAATAGAGGATTAGGTATTTTTGCAAAGAAGGAGATAAAACTTGAAGACAATAATTGGCCATCTTTTGGGTTAGAGTATTTTATCTGTTGCAAGATAAACAATACACCTGAATAATTCATACCTTTAATTTTTTGTTGTTTTTAATCAATTAACACACTTTTTTCAAATTTTTTTCAAATTAACGTTTAATAGTTTTACTTTTTGGTACTTAATTCATTTATTTATTGGTTTCTCATTAAGAAAGTACGAATTTTGGGCATAGTTGGTCCTTGGTTTTGATTGGTTTTTTTTAAAAAAATTAAGGAGTTTTTAAATATAATGCCGAATCCTTTGGATTCGATTAAAGACGGCATAAAACTCCGCTTGATAAACATGCGAACTAGAAATTTTTAGATACATTTCTCTCGCAGTACTCACTAGTTTGCCAGCTACTTTGAATAAGCGAAGACGAATCGTATTAATTTGAAGTCCTTTATAATTTTTATCAAAACAAGTTGTACGCAAAAAATTGATTAGGTTGTATGCAAGGACACTTATCATCATACGTGCATGATTTTCAATAAATTTAGGGCTATCTGTCTTATCAAAATAGAAACCATTTTTTGCTTCTTTAATGTAGTTTTCCATAGCACCACGCTTTTTATACGTCTTAAAAACTTGTTTTGATGAAATATTTTCTGAAAAATTTGTGACAATAAACGTATGCTTGAAAAGTAATTCACCTATTTCTCGAATGGATTGAATGCATACTCTACGCGGTTTAGACCAAGACGCTGCTTGATAGGAAACGGAATAATAGTATTCTTCTTTTTCATTCCAAGGATAATTATCGTCGTAATACACAAACTCTTCTGCTAATCGGTATAAATTATTATTATGTTTTAGGCGAATGACAAAGTTTGACCCATATTCTTCGCATAACTCATAAATATCAGGTGTTGCAAATCCACTATCTCCACGCACTAAAATATCTGTCGTAGGGACTGCTTGATTGTAATGATCTAATAACGGTTCAAGAAACTCTTTAACTCCTTTAGACGTGTATTGATTTCCTGAACGAAGTTTAGCTTTTAAAAAATCGCCCGTTAATCCACCGAATGCGACTAATGGATGATAACCGTTTGTTCGATAGTGGGCATTATAATCTGTTTGTTCCTGAATACCGAAGGTATCAGAGTGTGTAGAATCCAAATCAATAATCATATTCATATCATTGCGAACAAATCTCGCTTGGTCAATTAATGTTTGATTAAAGGTTTGTAAATCATTAATCGTTTGGTCTGTAATGCGATCAAGAAACCGAGAGATAGTCGGTTGAGAAGCCAAACACTCTTCTTGTAATAGAGTTTGTAATACTGGATCATATTGTAAGATAGTCGCAGACGAATCAGCTTTATAGCCAGCAATTAGTTGAAGAATTAGTTGTTTTAAAATTTTATGGTTAGTGTGTTTCCAATAGCGACGATTTTCATTATATGAAATGAGTTTTTTTGACAATTCTTCAAAATGAAAAGTATCCATTAATTCATCAACTAAAATTAATCCTGAATCACTCGATAAACGACCACCTGTATGAGAGACATATAAATGGTTATTGAATTTCATTGCTTTTTCTTGTAAAGTAATCATTGAGAGAACCCCTTTCTATTGGTTGGTTGTGATGATATAACCATAGCAGAAAGGGGTTCTTTTTTCATCACCTAATGGGTGATAAAGCAAATTAGTTTAAACGCTGTAAAATCAACATCGATTAGTATTTTTAGAAAAGCTATGAATTATTCAGGATACATTTGATTTATTAGGAATATGGGGGTGCAATAATTATATAGAAGATATCTATGTTTACTTACAAATCTATAAAAAACAGATAAGAAACACATTAATAGGTGGGGACTTTAATAGTAACGCCATCTGGGATGAAAAATATAAACGACGAACTCATTCAGGGGTTGTAGATGAACTGGCATCTATTGGTTTGGTAAGTACTTACCATTCCTTAACAGATACTGTCGCTGGATCAGAAAAATATGCGACATATTATATGTATCGTCATAGTCATCGACCTTATCATATTGATTATTTTTTTTGTAAGAGAGAATGGGTAGACAACCTGACTATTGGTATTTATAAAGATTGGATTTTGCATAGTGATCATATGCCTATTTTTTTAGAGATAGACCGTGAGAATAGGGTTAAAGAAGAGATGGAAAGTGTAGACTGAAAAATAGAATTTTATTGAAATTTAGACTTAACGAATTTATAAAAGATGAAGTTTCCTTATACTAAAAGATGCGAGAGTACCAAAATCCCCACCATCTACTACCAGCAAGAGTTGATGTTTCCTTATACCAAAAGATGCGAGAGTACCAAAATTACCTAACGTACCGTCTGGAGATATTCCGAGTTTCCTTATACCAAAAGATGCGAGAGTACCAAAATTATCTTTGTAGACTTGTTCGCTACCACTAAGTTTCCTTATACCAAAAGATGCGAGAGTACCAAAATAAGTGATTGTGTTTGACGGTTTAAAAGAAGTTTCCTTATACCAAAAGATGCGAGAGTACCAAAATATCAAGGTGTGGTAATAGAAAACCCGTTAGTTTCCTTATACCAAAAGATGCGAGAGTACCAAAATCCAGACGTTCGCATGATTGTTCAGAAAAGAAGTTTCCTTATACCAAAAGATGCGAGAGTACCAAAATTGGACGTACCGCCTCAACTTAATAAGTTTAGTTTCCTTATACCAAAAGATGCGAGAGTACCAAAATGTCAGATAGCAGAAAATCGGAACAGATGATGTTTCCTTATACCAAAAGATGCGAGAGTACCAAAATTATATCCGTTTTAGATCAAGCCGAAAAAACGTTTCCTTATACCAAAAGATGCGAGAGTACCAAAATTAATCAATAAAATAGCTTTAGGTGGTCACTGTTTCCTTATACCAAAAGATGCGAGAGTACCAAAATATAATCCAGAAAGAAAAATGCAATTAAGACGTTTCCTTATACCAAAAGATGCGAGAGTACCAAAATCCAATCCAATTCAAAGTTAATCTCGTCCCAGTTTCCTTATACCAAAAGATGCGAGAGTACCAAAATACACTGGGGATCAATCGTTGTTATGGGAGAGTTTCCTTATACCAAAAGATGCGAGAGTACCAAAATAACCTTGTTCAACGTTTTCATCTGCAACAAGTTTCCTTATACCAAAAGATGCGAGAGTACCAAAATTGCTATTATATGCACGATCAAAGTATAAAAGTTTCCTTATACCAAAAGATGCGAGAGTACCAAAATCAGGAGCCCTTCCTACAGGGCTACCTAGAGGTTTCCTTATACCAAAAGATGCGAGAGTACCAAAATCAACGTTATCAAAAGCACAATTTGAAGATGGTTTCCTTATACCAAAAGATGCGAGAGTACCAAAATAGCACAAAGCTGGAATATGATAGCAATCGAGTTTCCTTATACCAAAAGATGCGAGAGTACCAAAATAATGCTTCGTTTTTTAATTCAAACATAACTGTTTCCTTATACCAAAAGATGCGAGAGTACCAAAATCCTAAGGTAAGCTTTCCCCATCGGGGTGGTGTTTCCTTATACCAAAAGATGCGAGAGTACCAAAATAATCAAATACGTTACTAAACAGATGAATGAGTTTCCTTATACCAAAAGATGCGAGAGTACCAAAATATTAAGAAACCGAAAGCATCTTTCAATCCAGTTTCCTTATACCAAAAGATGCGAGAGTACCAAAATGGATTGAATTGGATTTAAATCAATTACTTAGTTTCCTTATACCAAAAGATGCGAGAGTACCAAAATCTGCAGACTTGACCGCCATACCAACAAGTGGTTTCCTTATACCAAAAGATGCGAGAGTACCAAAATTGAAGTAGTAGAGTTAGGAAGCAACAAAAAGTTTCCTTATACCAAAAGATGCGAGAGTACCAAAATAGGAATCGAAACAATCAAAGAGTTACAACGGTTTCCTTATACCAAAAGATGCGAGAGTACCAAAATCCACGTTATCAAAAGCACAATTTGAAGATGTGTTTCCTTATACCAAAAGATGCGAGAGTACCAAAATTACGCTAAGTTCCATCTTCATTCCTTTATTGTTTCCTTATACCAAAAGATGCGAGAGTACCAAAATTAAGGGTGGGTTTAGGCATTGTTTTAAGATGTTTCCTTATACCAAAAGATGCGAGAGTACCAAAATACGCCACTTTTGTTAATGCTATTAAACAGAGTTTCCTTATACCAAAAGATGCGAGAGTACCAAAATACGTATCACCTTTCGCCTTATTTACCTTTAGTTTCCTTATACCAAAAGATGCGAGAGTACCAAAATTGGTGGAAACAAAAAAATGTTTATCATCGTGTTTCCTTATACCAAAAGATGCGAGAGTACCAAAATCGAACTACGAAGAAGAAAAAAAATAAGTATAGTTTCCTTATACCAAAAGATGCGAGAGTACCAAAATAATGCTAAGTCTCAAACTGATTTAAAAGGTGTTTCCTTATACCAAAAGATGCGAGAGTACCAAAATCTTTTACAGTATTAGACAAGGAGACAATGAGTTTCCTTATACCAAAAGATGCGAGAGTACCAAAATACCTAAGATCTTCGGAGTTGAGACTATCAAGTTTCCTTATACCAAAAGATGCGAGAGTACCAAAATAACATATACAAAGGCAACTCAATTTAATTGGTTTCCTTATACCAAAAGATGCGAGAGTACCAAAATTACACTAGATGATTTAGACCACCTAGAAACGTTTCCTTATACCAAAAGATGCGAGAGTACCAAAATGTATTAGGATAACCAAAAGCCTCCATTAAGGTTTCCTTATACCAAAAGATGCGAGAGTACCAAAATGCAATACAACAAAAATGAAGACATGAATGAGTTTCCTTATACCAAAAGATGCGAGAGTACCAAAATCCACCCATTGCCATGAATATAACTTCTTCTGTTTCCTTATACCAAAAGATGCGAGAGTACCAAAATCTTATAGTAAAACAATGCCTTCTCGAATATGTTTCCTTATACCAAAAGATGCGAGAGTACCAAAATCTTATAGTAAAACAATGCCTTCTCGAATATGTTTCCTTATACCAAAAGATGCGAGAGTACCAAAATGCCTGTATAGATAAGCCTAGAACATCAGCTGTTTCCTTATACCAAAAGATGCGAGAGTACCAAAATCATTGGCTGAAGATGTTAAGTTGCAAAGATGTTTCCTTATACCAAAAGATGCGAGAGTACCAAAATATCAACAGCAGAAAAGAGTATTCTCATACTGTTTCCTTATACCAAAAGATGCGAGAGTACCAAAATACGGGCTTGATAAAACTTACAAAGAAAGAGGTTTCCTTATACCAAAAGATGCGAGAGTACCAAAATCACACTTATGCTGTTTTGCCTATACCTAAGGTTTCCTTATACCAAAAGATGCGAGAGTACCAAAATACATTTAAACGCTAAACCTGTTGTAAAAATGTTTCCTTATACCAAAAGATGCGAGAGTACCAAAATAATACAGTAAAATGATTGGATAGTATTTTTGGTTTCCTTATACCAAAAGATGCGAGAGTACCAAAATGGATATGAAATCAATGACGATAACAGAAAAGGTTTCCTTATACCAAAAGATGCGAGAGTACCAAAATATATCAACACTCCTTATCCGTTATGATTATGTTTCCTTATACCAAAAGATGCGAGAGTACCAAAATCGAGTAATAGGTCTCGTTGCTACTGCTTTAGGTTTCCTTATACCAAAAGATGCGAGAGTACCAAAATTTAGATCCGTTAACAAAAGTAGTCGGACTACTGTTTCCTTATACCAAAAGATGCGAGAGTACCAAAATATATGAGAGTGTCGGGTCTATATTAAAATCGGTTTCCTTATACCAAAAGATGCGAGAGTACCAAAATAGAGTTAACAAATCACCAATGAAGATAACTGTTTCCTTATACCAAAAGATGCGAGAGTACCAAAATAAGGTTAACTCTAGTAAACATGCTATCATTGTTTCCTTATACCAAAAGATGCGAGAGTACCAAAATACTTTAAAAATAAATCAATGGTCAATCCGAGTTTCCTTATACCAAAAGATGCGAGAGTACCAAAATCCATTGAAAGCTAAACAGATTGAAAAGATTGTTTCCTTATACCAAAAGATGCGAGAGTACCAAAATAGAACAAACAAAAAAAAGTTTGATGTTAAAGTTTCCTTATACCAAAAGATGCGAGAGTACCAAAATGATGTTTTTAAATTATCAGAAATGATTGATGTTTCCTTATACCAAAAGATGCGAGAGTACCAAAATGATGTAGTAATTGATTATATAACTTCAGAAGTTTCCTTATACCAAAAGATGCGAGAGTACCAAAATACTAATTAAACTCAATCAAGAATGTAAGGTGGTTTCCTTATACCAAAAGATGCGAGAGTACCAAAATAACTGAACAAGAAAAGCTATATTATATTAGTTTCCTTATACCAAAAGATGCGAGAGTACCAAAATTGTTTGGCATTTTAAACAGTACAATGACAGTTTCCTTATACCAAAAGATGCGAGAGTACCAAAATACTGACTGTCCTGTATCTTGTGCAACCTTAGTTTCCTTATACCAAAAGATGCGAGAGTACCAAAATCCATCGCCGAGGCTAACGGGGTAGGCATGGGTTTCCTTATACCAAAAGATGCGAGAGTACCAAAATCTATTGAACTTCAAATCGAGCTGTTGAATCGTTTCCTTATACCAAAAGATGCGAGAGTACCAAAATCGTATCTGCCTCTAGGCATTTTGACAACCAGTTTCCTTATACCAAAAGATGCGAGAGTACCAAAATTATAAGTAAATATTTTCTATCACAACCACACGGTTTCCTTATACCAAAAGATGCGAGAGTACCAAAATAGTAGCCTGAAGAAAACAAGTTAAATACTTGTTTCCTTATACCAAAAGATGCGAGAGTACCAAAATACAGTTGAAGGAACTTATGACGCATTAGATGTTTCCTTATACCAAAAGATGCGAGAGTACCAAAATCTTTATTTGTGGATAACGCTATCCTTTTTTGTTTCCTTATACCAAAAGATGCGAGAGTACCAAAATACTCCTGCATACATTAAACCTGCAGCAAAGTTTCCTTATACCAAAAGATGCGAGAGTACCAAAATCGTTCAATATTTGTTAGTTTCTTCTCGAAAGTTTCCTTATACCAAAAGATGCGAGAGTACCAAAATAGGGGCTGGAATGACAGACAATCAACCATCGTTTCCTTATACCAAAAGATGCGAGAGTACCAAAATGGTTCATGGTTAACAGTTGACCGTACACTGGTTTCCTTATACCAAAAGATGCGAGAGTACCAAAATTCCTCTTGTATACCAAGTGAGACTATAATTGTTTCCTTATACCAAAAGATGCGAGAGTACCAAAATAAAGGAGTGACTTTAGGTTTTCTTTTTGCTAGTTTCCTTATACCAAAAGATGCGAGAGTACCAAAATAGGATGCTGTTACTGTTTTATCTTTTGACCGTTTCCTTATACCAAAAGATGCGAGAGTACCAAAATGACATAGTATCTATTTTTATACCAGAATTAGTTTCCTTATACCAAAAGATGCGAGAGTACCAAAATCGTCTTTTCTCAAAATAATTGAATGAGCTTGTTTCCTTATACCAAAAGATGCGAGAGTACCAAAATGGTCCAGAAAACCTACCTATGGAACCAATGGTTTCCTTATACCAAAAGATGCGAGAGTACCAAAATAGATTAAATATTTTGACGGAATGGCATACCGGTTTCCTTATACCAAAAGATGCGAGAGTACCAAAATACATGGAATATGATATTAAAACATATAGAGGTTTCCTTATACCAAAAGATGCGAGAGTACCAAAATCATTATTGTAGTATAAGTACTTTGGGTTTGGTTTCCTTATACCAAAAGATGCGAGAGTACCAAAATCAGTTGCTTTTGAGATAGCATAAGTAGAAAGTTTCCTTATACCAAAAGATGCGAGAGTACCAAAATAATTTTTGAAACTGCCTAGCTCCATGTTCGGTTTCCTTATACCAAAAGATGCGAGAGTACCAAAATGGTACTTGACAGGAATGAAGAAGGTGAACCGTTTCCTTATACCAAAAGATGCGAGAGTACCAAAATAAGTTATTCCGTTTAGAAACGCCACCATAAGTTTCCTTATACCAAAAGATGCGAGAGTACCAAAATAGATACAAGTGACGCATTAAGCAGACACGTGTTTCCTTATACCAAAAGATGCGAGAGTACCAAAATTATCAGCTAAAAAGCTAAGAGATAAATATGGTTTCCTTATACCAAAAGATGCGAGAGTACCAAAATCAATCATACCGTTTAGTGGCGCTTTAGCTAGTTTCCTTATACCAAAAGATGCGAGAGTACCAAAATGGGTCACCATATTGAATTACTTCAAGAGGAGTTTCCTTATACCAAAAGATGCGAGAGTACCAAAATAGCAGTACAAGAATTGATGACTCACGATGAGTTTCCTTATACCAAAAGATGCGAGAGTACCAAAATCACTTAGTATACGTTTACCTGCACTAGCAAGTTTCCTTATACCAAAAGATGCGAGAGTACCAAAATGTTACCGACTACCATTTGATATTGAAAACGGTTTCCTTATACCAAAAGATGCGAGAGTACCAAAATGTGACTAGTTGTTTTTTGTAAATCAATCTTGTTTCCTTATACCAAAAGATGCGAGAGTACCAAAATAATAAGTTGCTACAATCCGAAACAGGTGAGGTTTCCTTATACCAAAAGATGCGAGAGTACCAAAATTCCTTTTGAAGCATTTTGACTTCATCTACTGTTTCCTTATACCAAAAGATGCGAGAGTACCAAAATGATGTAAGTGTAGAATAGTAAAACAAATAAGTTTCCTTATACCAAAAGATGCGAGAGTACCAAAATGGATTATGGTGGTCGTGGCATTAGTTACTGGTTTCCTTATACCAAAAGATGCGAGAGTACCAAAATCAATGGTGGAAACACTAGTTATCAAAGAGTCCTTATCTGTACCAAAATACCAAAAGATGCGAGAGTACCAAAATACCAATTTAATTATACCTTATCTTGTATTAAATTTTCAAAATATTTTTTTATATTGGCTGTAACTGCAGTTAGATCAACTATTACAGGAGTATTGGTAAGAATAAAAAGTGAGTAAACATAGATAAAAATAGATAAGTTATCCACAGTTTTTAAAGATAAAAGAACGGTTTCTTGCGCGTACTTATCCACAAGTATCATATACCAATTACAAGCATGTTGAAATGTTTCTTCAGACCAACTAGAAGGAATTTTTGAGATTAATTGATCTTTAACAGCATAACAAATAGTTTTATTTCTTATTTTTCTTTGTAAACAATATTGGTAGGAAAAAGAGAAGGATTTTCTGTTTGAATAAAATAGAGAATCCCATTAGGAGACTGTTGAAGGTAATAAATAAAATGTTCTAATTCCTTATCTGAAAGCACCACTTCAGGAAATTGTATATAGATAATTAATTTTTTATCACTTATTGATTCTTCTAATACATTAATTTGAAGAATTAATTTTTCATAATGAGATAGTTGAGCAGAATTTTTTTTTGAAAAAGATAAGCTAGTTTGAATCCATTTTTTATCGAAAGGCAACAAAGTGTAGTGAGTTGTGTTTGTTTTTTGTTGAGTATTTAAAAAATCAACTTCTTCAATCAATTCTTCCCAGCTTTCAACTAATTGTTTATAAAATGGAGAAAACTCAAGATTAGTCAAAAATTCTTTTTCTTGTCGAATTAAAGCTTTCTCTAAACTAATAAATTTTGTTGGATCATTTGGAGAAAGAATTTGGAATAGAAAGTCTCTTCTTGGAATCAATGTTTGGTTTTCAAAAAGGTTTATTTGTATACCTTTATAGCTGAAGTAATCGCTAAAATATTCAACTAATTGACACCATTCTTTTTGCTCACCTTTTAAAATAGTCACTTTATCAACTAAGAATGAAGTTACTCGTACAGAGTCTTTAATGTGCCATTCCTTCATAAAATCACCATCGGATCTTCGGTAATAGCTTTTTCAGTAAGGGTTTTATCACCAACAAGCAAAAACATATTGCTGTATTGTTTTTCAGTCACAGCCATAGCCCGAATAGAACCATGTTTTGGGAGGTTATTTCTTAACCCCATCATATAATTATCTAAACTTGATCGATTTGGGAAAATTTTTGCGTAGACTGAAAATTGAACCATTGTAAAACCGTTATTAATTAAATACTTTCTGAATCTTGAATAAGTTCGTCGCTCACTTTTTGTATTCATTGGCAAATCAAAAAATAAAACTAAACGCATAATTCTATAAGGAGATGCCATTGGCAGGGTAAACCAATAGTTCGGTATTATTCTCATTCATTCCTTTAATAAAAGATTGAACAAGTATTTCAATCGCGTTCAGAATAGTTTGTTTTTGATTGCCAATCAATAGTTTGTTATTGCTAATTAAGTGAACAATTTTTTGTTTAGTTTTTAAGTCTAAATAAGTATCTTCTTGGCACATAATGCTGATCCATAAATCAATGACAGGACGAAAGGGTTCAATAAGGTCATCAGCTAAATTAAAAGCATTGTATTGGTTGTAATGCCCAATACCAAAAGAAGGTTGTAAACCCGAAGCCACAATTGTTCTAGCAACGGTTGAACGAAGGACAATATAACCATAATTTAAACCAGAGTTAATTCCGTCAAAGCTGTCTCGATCCCTAGTAAAGGAACTTCCAAACAACGTTTTAAAATAAAGTTTAGCAGCATGACCTTCACGATTCGTTTGATCAGAAAAGTTAACATCATCAGAATAACGATGCATTGCTTCAATTGAAGTAGAATCTTTTCTTAAATGAGCTAATACGGAAGCTTGATTCGCTATTTTTATTTGAATAATTTTTTGCCACATCAAGCCTTTCATTTCAGTAGACCATTTAACTTGCCTTTCCAGAACTCTAGAAGACTGATGATGACTATGAGGAGAAAGAGCATAAATATTGGGTAAGTGTTTTTCATCACAGAAAATTAAGAGAATATGGTAATCTGCTAATTTATTTAGCAAGCGGGCAGTTACAACGGTTTGCTGGTTATCGACAATGATTGTATGAATATCAGTAAGCGGTATCAAAATTTCCGTATCTTCTCGAATAACTTTTAAATTATCAAGATACAATCTTAAGTAATCAGATTTTTCAATATAGACAACACGCCAGCTCATTATTATCACTCCTTTTTCCAGAGTTATGTACAAAAAAAGCCCCATAAATGGGGCGATTTCGGCATAAAGCCTTATTTTGGTAGGTCCTCGCGACCCTTTGGTATAAGGAAGTCTTCCGTCGAAGACACCCTTATTATAACAAGGTTTATATATTTTGTAAACCCTTTATTAGAATTTTTTTCTTAATGTTATTCTTTTAAATAAGGACTAAATATTTCTATATCAATTGGATATTTGTTACCAAGAATATCGGTATTATATTTTTTTTAAATAGTGCAAGGTACCAACTGCAATAAACTGTTGTTTATTACTTTAAAAATAATATCTTCTATTTCTATTTTATTTCCGCGTGGCATAGCATCACCTTTAAATAACTTTTCATAATGAACGATTTTTTTAGTCTTTTCTTTAGTTGTTTCGTCTTCACAGTTTCTAATTTATCGTAAGAAATCCTGTCATTTTTATATAAACTAAATTGAAATCCATAGCTATCATCTATTCTTTTATAGGGAGCATTACGACCATTTTCTCCATTATATAGATTCATATCAAGAGTATAGATACCATCTACTTTCTAAACCAATTATAAGGTACTCCAAGGTATTTGTAGTTTCCATCTTCATTCATGTAAATATCCACACGAATACTTTTTCTACTTAATAAAACAACATCATTTTTAGCATCTTTAATATTTATTTGAAATATTGACATGGATACCTAGTTTTCTATCTAGATACTTCAAGCTTTTAACTGGTACTTTTCCGTCTTTTAAAATAAAGCCGTGTTCTTTGTAAAAAATCTTGGAAAGGATTGTCCGCATGACTATGTTCTTCCATGACTTTTTCTGATTAATTTCCAAGTTTTCTCATCATGTTGGGCCATTAAAAAAGATCAGAATCTTTTTCGATTCTTTTTTTGAGAGCTTCATAGCCTTTCTTATCCAACTGATAAATATTTTTTACTTTCCCGACAACGTATGTTTCATCATCTTTTTTCGCGAGTAGAGTAGATGGTTTGATTAGACATTGTCCGATTGGGTTTACGATCAACTTTATGTGAATACTTAATTTTGTCCTGGTAATTTCTTAATGAGCTAACAAATTTAAGTGAGTTGTTGTCGAAAACTTGAGAGGCATTGATTAGTTCACCAGTTTCTGTATCAACGGCCACACCTTCAATAGTAAAAGTTGTTTGTTTTCAGTTGCTTAAATAACGGCATTCGACCAACACGGCAACGATCAAGGCATCGATAGCATGATGAAAATGACCTGCATCACGATCTTTACGCATGTTTGTTCGTTTTCTTAATGCAGCAGTGAAACTTCCACGAATCGATAAGACACCTGTTGGAATAGCGTTATTTGATAAAAAGTACGAAGCGAGCTAGAAAAAACTCCTCATAGCGTACTGGGTATCAACTAAATTCCGATTAATAAAGTCTTTTTGGACTTCCTCATCGTGTTGGACATCTCGTTGTTCTAATAAGTAGCCTAATTTTTTATTGCTAATTCGACGAGATTTAAATAAACTCAAACAATCAGCTTTAAACTCAACAAAAGAGCGTGTCGCTTTGCCACTTTGGAAATATTGGAAAGGGGTTAATTGGCCTTTTAATTGATTTTCTGCATGGTAAACGAGTACTTTATTTTGTTGGCTATCATCAAAGGAATAAGAAGTGGAATGATATGGTCGACTTCAAAACGCGTAAAATCATAAACAATATCAGAAAGGGCGATAGACTTACCAGAATAACACACATTTTCCATCTTGAACATCCATAATTTTAACGCTAAATGTTGCTTGCCATTTAAATACAAGTCTTTTTAAATTCTTCACTTCAAGTAGATCACAAATCTTTTTCTCAAATTTTCCTTGGTTCCTTTGGAAATT